>CAZBXX010000061.1:0-13633 GCA_964495965.1 uncultured Oscillospiraceae bacterium
GTTTGGAGTCGGCTCTGAACTGAAATCAGATTTTATCAAACGCCTGCTGGAGGTCTGCGATGATATCTTCAGGATTCTCCAGGCCTACCGAGAAACGGATCAGGCCCGGGGCGATGCCGGCGGCTTCCAGTTCTTCCTCGGTATAGGGGGAGTGGGTCATGGAGGCGGGGTGCTCAATCAGGGTCTCGGTGGCGCCCAGAGAAACGGCCAGGGTCGCGACCTTGACATTATCCGCAACGATAGCGGCCTTTTCACGCCCGCCTTTGACGATGAAGCTGACCATGCCGCCGAAGTCCCGCATCTGCTTTGCTGCAATGTCGTGCCCCTCATGGTCCTCGAGGCCGGGATAAAAGACCTTCTCAACCTTGGGGTTCCCCTGAAGGTAGCGCGCAACCGCCATGGCGTTGGAGCAGTGGCGCTGCATGCGGATCTCCAGGGTTTTCAGACCGCGTTCTACGAGATACGCCTCGTTTGCCGGCATGAAGGCGCCGGTCATGTCCTTGATGCCGACCAGGCGGATCTGGTTGATGGTCTCCTGATCACTGACCACAAAGCCCGCCAGCAGGTCGCCGTGCCCGTTAATGTACTTGGTGGCGGAGTGCACGACAATGTCGGCGCCCAGCTTCAGAGGCTGCTGCAGGTAGGGGGAGGCAAAGGTGTTGTCACAGATTACCTTGATGGCGGGGTTATACTCATGGGCAATCTTCGCGGTTTTCTCAATGTCGGTAATCTTCAGGTTGGGGTTGGCCGGGGTCTCAAGGTAGACAATCCTTGTTTTCTCGTTCAAGGCGGCCCGGAGCTCTTCTTCCCGGGTCATCTCAATAAAGTGAACCTTGACGCCAAAGCGGCTCAGATGATGCTCAAAGAACTCAAAGGTGCAGCCGTACAGGGTCTTGTCGGCAACAATCTCTTCCCCGGCGGAGATGCAGGTCCAGATGGTGGCCGTAATGGCGCCCATGCCGGAAACCGTGGAAAGCGCGGCCTCGCCGCCTTCCAGGCGGGCTAAGTTCTCTTCCAGCGCAGCGCAGGTGGGGTTGCCGATGCGGGTATAAATATAACCCGGCTCTTCCAGGGCGAAGCGGGCAGCGCCCTGAGCCGTGGAGTCAAAAATAAAGGTCGAAGAATTGTAAATCGGGGTGACGAGGGCACCGTATCCATCCTTCAGACTGCTGCCGTGGATGGCGTTGGTCGAGAAACCGTAGTTTTCACTGCTCATAATAAACTCCTCCTGTCTTGATTAAATGAATTCTGTTTGCATAATCATGGTGGCGTCCCGCCTCTCCACAGGCGACCTTGGCTCCCTCTTTGGAGAAACTTGCAGACACTGTGGAATTGAAAAAAGGGAAAATGACCGGGCGGACACCTGCGCCGGCATTATACTAAAGGGTCCCGCTATTTGCAACAAAAATTTGAACAGTACACGCGCTGGCTGGGGCCTGACTCTAAAACGAATATGGATTTGTTTGATTTTTTTTGATTCGTGAATATAATGAAAACGTGTATTTAGAGACGGAATAGTCTTGAGCTGTAAGAAAGGCTAACAATCATAGGAACCGTGACGTCAGAAAGGAACAGGTTGCACTATGCTCTGGATGCGTCAATTCGGGGCATTGCCCTGGAGATGGTTTGCCGTGCCGCATCCGGAACCATTGACGGGGGCCTTCTCGCGGTGGATTTTTTTCCTGTTTTTATTTTTCTTGAAATGTGCATTGTTCCCGCTCGACGGATAGGGTGCTATCATTTATCTGAAGTACCAATCAAAATCTCTGACTGAATCCGAGGGAGATGAAAATGAATCAAATGGGAAAACCGGTTGCCGTAATGGCAGGGACACCGGTGGACACACGAATGGGTGCCGATGTCCTCAATGCGCATCACATCACTCCGCTGATGGTTCCCGTGTCTGCAGATGCCATGGATCAGACTATTTTTCAGGTACAGTCTCCGGAAGAGAAGTATGGTACGGTACGGCGGCTCCTGCTGGAGGCGATGGCCCAAGGCTGTGAAAAAGCGTTTATTTACTGCAACTCTCTTTCGGGTGCCGTGAGTTTTCCAGCGCTGTCTGAAGATCTGGGACTGAGAATCGTGACACCCATGGACGTGTATGGGTGTCTGGCAGAAAAGCATCATAAAATCGCCGTGATCTCCGCCAACGCTCAGGCTCTTGCGGCTCAGGAGAGCGTCATGTTCAATGCCAATCCCCGGATCATGATCCTGTCTGCGGATATGCTTTCGGTTGTTCTGGACATCGAGGAGGAGCTTCCGGCGGAGGAGATCATCCAACGAAATCATCTGGATACTCTGATGAGATATTTCGAACAGAACGGCTGCGAGGCCCTGCTGCTGGGGTGCACCCATTTTCCTTATATTGAGGAAGCACTTGCAGCCTGTACTGAAATCCCGATTATCAACCCGGCAGAGGAGATGGTCCGATTCCTGTGACGGGAGGAATAGTCTGGAAAACTTTAAGACAAGGGACAGCACCCTATTGCGGAGGAAATATCCAATGTTAATGCAGGAAGAGCGCGAACTGATCGTAGAAATCGGAAAACAGATGAGTTCCTCAGGGCTCTGCCCCGGAACCAGCGGAAACCAGAGCATCTATAATGCGGAGCTGGGCCTGATAGCGATCAAGCCCTCGGGTATCGGGTACATGGAGACCAAGCCGGGAGACATCGTGGTCATGGACCTGGAATCCCACGTAGTGGACGGAAAGCGAAAACCCTCCAGTGAGTGGGACATGCACTCGGAGTTCTACAGGCATAAACCCAACTGCCGGGCCGTTGTCCACACCCATTCCCGTTTCTGCACCACCTTCGCCGTTCTCGGCAAGCCCATTGAGGCGGTGCACTATGTGCTGGCGGACGCCAACTGCTATGAGATTCCCTGCGCGCCCTACCATACCTTCGGCACGCCCGAGCTTGCCGAGGAAGCGGTGAAGTACTGCGGAGACGGGGATGCGGTGCTGCTGGCGAACCACGGCATCATCGTCTGCGGCAAAACCCTGACCAGCGCCTTCAGCCTTGCCAAGAACCTGGAGTACATTGCGGAGCTGCAGTACCGCGCTCTGTGCATCGGCAAGCCCAATGTGCTGAACAAGGAGCAGATGGACGAGGTCTTTGAAAGCTTCAAGTCCTACGGCCAGCCCAACAGCGGTAAAAAAGGATATTGAGGAAACGTCTGAGAACAGTACGCGGAAAGGGAATCCGCAAACGCGAAAAAGGAGCAGAGCATGAATAATTTTGATTTCTACAGCCCAACCTATTTTGTCTTCGGGCGTGACCGTGAAAATGAAGCGGGCAAATACGTCCGCAAGTTCGGCGGCAGCAAGGTTCTGATCGTTTACGGCGGCCAGTCCGCCAAACGGTCCGGGCTTCTGGACCGCGTGAAGGCCTCCATCGCGGCGGAGGGCATGGACTCGGTGGAACTGGGCGGCGTGAAGCCCAATCCGCGCAGCGGGCTGGTCTACGAAGGGATTGACTTTGCCCGGAAGGAGAAGGTGGACTTCCTGCTTGCCGTAGGCGGCGGCAGTGTCATCGACACGGCAAAGACCATTGCCATGGGCGTCCCGTATGACGGGGACTTCTGGGACTTCTACTCCGGAAAAACGCCCGAAACCTCTCTCCCCGTCGGAGTGGTGCTGACCATCGCGGCCTCCGGCAGCGAAGGGTCCCCCAATGCCATCATCACCAATGAAAAGACACTGGAGAAGACCGCTTCGGAAGCCGACTGCATCCGGCCGAAGTTCTCCATCATGGATCCGGTGCTGACGGAAAGCCTGCCCCCCTTCCAGACCGCCTGCGGCGTGACGGATATTATTTCCCACGCCTTTGAGCGCTACTTTACGCCCACGAAGGATGTGGAGACCACCGACCGAATGCTGGAAGGGATCGTACTGGCCATGATGCACGAAGGGCGGCGCGTTATGAAGGATCCCCATGATTATGAAGCCCGTGCGAATATTATGTGGGCCGGCATGGTCGTCCACAATGACATCATGGGCGTCGGCCGGAAGCAGGACTGGAACAGCCATCATCTGGAGCATGTGCTGTCTGCGGTGTACGACTGCGCCCACGGCGCAGGACTTTCGGTGATCATGCCTGCCTGGATGAGCTACTGCGTGGAGCACAGCGACGGCCTGCGCTTTGCCCAGATGGCGACCCGCATTTTCGGCTGCCAGATGGACTATGATGACCCGAAGCGCACGGCACGGGAAGGTGTGGAGGCCTTTAAGAACTTCCTGCGCGAACTGGGAATGCCGCTGAGCTTTGCCGAGATCGGCGCGGACCCGACGGAGATCCCCCGCCTGGTGGAGATGAACAACATCGGCGACGGTGTGACTGGCGGCTATGTCGGCCTGGATAAAGCGGCGCACTTTGAAATCTATGAAATTGCAGCCGGACTGCGCGGCTGACAGATTCAAAACACATCAAAATCAAACGGAAGGAGCATCATTATGGTCGATTTAAAAAACTGCGGGTTTGCAACAAAGCAGATTCACGCCGGAAAACATGAAAATGCCGCCGGCGCGCTGACCACGCCGATTTACCAGTCGTCGACTTTTGAGTTTGCCTCAGTGGAGCAGGGCGGCAGGCGTTTCGCCGGGCAGGAAGAAGGCTTTATCTACACCCGGCTTGCCAACCCTACAGTCGATGCCGTTGAGGAAAAAGTGGCGATGCTCGAAGGCGCCGAGTCGGCTCTCGCGGCGTCCTCCGGTATGGGTGCCATCTCCTCCGCACTCTGGACCCTGGTTGTGGCCGGGGATGAGATTGTCGCGTCCGATACCCTTTACGGCTGCACCTTCTCCCTGATGAGTCACGGGCTGACCAGGTTCGGCGTTACGACAGAGTTCGTGGATTTCGCGGACCTTGAGGCTGTGCGGGCAGCCATGAGCCCCAAAACCAAGGTGGTTTATCTGGAAACACCGTGCAACCCGACCATGAAGGTGGTCGACATCGAGGAGATCGCGAAGATTGCGCATGCGTACAATCCCGATATCAAAGTGGTTGTGGACAACACCTTTGCCTCTCCCTATCTGCAGCAGCCCCTGAGCCTCGGCGCGGACGTGGTGGTGCATTCGGCCACCAAGTACCTCAACGGCCACGGCGACGTGATTGCGGGCTTTGTCGTCGGCAAGGCTGCCTTTGTCAATGAGGTCCGGGCCTTCGGCCGCAAGGATATGACCGGCACTGTCATGAGCCCCTTTGACGCATTCCTGATTGCCAGAGGTCTGAAGACCCTCAACATCCGTATGGAGCGGCACTGCGCCAACGCCGCAAAGCTTGCCGCCTGGCTGCACGACCACCCGGCGGTGGCGAAGGTCCACTATCCCGGCCTGGAGGACTTTGAAGGCTATGAGATCGCAAAGAAGCAGATGAAACTGCCCGGCGGCATGCTGAGTATCGAGCTGAAGGCGAACCGGGACGAGACTTCCGCCGCCATCAACCGTCTGAAACTCTGCACCATCGCGGTTTCCCTGGGTGATGCCGAGACCCTGGTTGAGCATCCCGCTTCCATGACGCACTCCACCTACACCGCGGAAGAGCTGGCGGCATCCGGCATTTCTGAAGGACTGGTCCGGATTTCCGTCGGTCTGGAGGATCCGGAGGATATCATCGCCGACTTTGAGCAGGCTTTTGCGGGGCTTAAATAACCGCCCGCTGTTAAACCACTGAAAGGGCTGTCTCAAAACATAAGGGCCTGTCGTGATGAGAAATGACAGAGGGGTTTGAGACAGCCCTATCGATCGCAAAGCCTGTTTCAGGTCCTGAAACAGGCTTTTGAAATCAGGAAATCAGGAAAGGACAGACAGAAACCGATGGGAAAATATGATTCGTTCTTTCTTCTGGACCGGGAGACGGCGCGGCAGTATGCGGTGGAGGTTCTGCATTATTTCGCACCGGATGAGGAAACCCTCTGCGAGGAAATCGGGGACGGGAACATCAACTATGTATTCCGGCTGCGTTCTCTGCGGGACGGCCGCTCTCTGATCATCAAGCAGGCGGACCGGCTGCTGCGTTCCTCCGGCCGGCCTTTGGACCAGAACCGCAGCCGCATCGAAGCCGCTGTCCTGAAGCTGGAGGGGGAACTGGCGCCCGGCCTTGTCCCGGAACTGTACCACTATGACGAAGTCATGGCGGCCACGGCCATGGAGGATGTTTCCGCATACGGGAATCTTCGCAAAGAACTGGCGGAAAACCGGGTCTATCCGCATCTCGCGGCAAATCTGTCCGTGTTCACGGTGGATACGCTGCTGCCGACGACGGACCTGGTGCTGGATGCGGAAGAAAAGAAACGGCGGGTGCGGTTCTTTACCAATCCGGAACTCTGCAAAATCACCGAGGACCTGGTGCTGACCGAGCCCTATGATGATTATAAAGGGCGCAACATCCTCTTCCCGGGGAATGAGGACTTCGTTGCGCATATGCTGTATCAGAACGTGGCGCTCCATGCAGAAATCGCCGGGCTGCGCCTGAACTTCATGAACAACGCGCAGGCCCTGCTGCACGGGGATCTTCATACCGGTTCCGTATTCGCAAACCGGGACGGGATCAAGGTGCTGGATCCGGAATTCGCCTTTTACGGGCCGATGGGTTACGACATCGGCAATGTGATCGGAAATCTGTTTTTCGCATGGGCGAACAAGTGCTTTGCACAGGCGGAGAGCAGGGCGGCGGCCGAAGCAGCCGGGGCACTGGAAAACACCATTGCGGAGTATTACGACCGGACGCGCGGGAGGCTTGAGGTGCGTTATGACGAACTGGTGGAACTTCCGCTTTACCGGGTACAGGCGTTCCGGGACGGCTGGATCGCCAGCGTGATGGCAGATGCGGCCGGCTACGCGGGGACGGAGATCATCCGCCGTACGGTGGGGGATTCCAAGGTGGCGGAAGTGACCTCGGTGAAGAAACCGGAGCAGCGCATCCCGATGGAACGGGCGCTCATCACCCTGGGAATATCCCTGATCATGAACCGCCGCACCTTCCGTGAGGGCCGGGAGCTGACGGAACTCTTCCGGGATGTTCTTCGCCGGGGAGAAGCCTGAGGCGCAGCAGCACAGAGGAGGAGCGATCATATGAAACGCATGGACGAAGGCATGCCCTTCCTGCTGAAATATGAAAACGTCGCCTGGTATGAGGACGGGAAGGTCCGTATCCTGGATCGGCGGGTTTATCCAACGGAAATCCGCCATGTCATCTGTACGGACTACCGCGAGGTGGCGCAGGCCGTCACCGACATGGTGACGCAGAGCGCCGGGCCCTACACGGCCATCGGCATGGGCATGGCGCTGGCGGCAAAGCAGGTCAGCGGGAAACCAAAGAAAGAGCAGATGGATTTTCTCCAGCGGGCGGCACAGGATCTGGCAAATTCCAGACCGACCCAGGCAAACCGCTATGCCCTGATCACCGGGCGGGCGCTGAAGCTCGCGGAGGAGGCGCTGGACGCCGGGGAAGACCCGGTCAGCGCGATCACAGAGGATACCGTTGCCTCCCTAAACCGGCGTTACGGCACCATGCAGCTGGTTGGAGACCATCTGGCGGAGCAGATTCCGCAGGGCGGCGCCATTCTGACCCAGTGCTATGCGGAAACCGTAATCGGCACGGTTATTCGCGCGGCGCGGAGGCAGAACAAGGACTTCCGGGTTTACTGCGCCGAGACCCGGCCCTACATGCAGGGTGCGAGGCTGACATCCGGCTGCTTTGCCGAGATGGGCTTTGACACCACGGTTCTGACGGACAACATGATCGCCTGGGCCATGCGGGAGGGAATGATAGACCTTTTTACCTCGGCCGCCGACACCATCAGCCGGGACGGTTACATTGCCAACAAGATCGGGACCTTTCAGATCGCCCTGCTGGCGGATCACTTTTCCATCCCCTATTTTGTCACCGGCATCCCGGACAGGGACAAGCGCACCAGAGACGACATCGTGATCGAAATGCGGGACCCGTCACAGGTGCTGGCGTTTCGGGGCATCCCGAACTGCGCGCCGGGCGTAAAAGCCCTGTATCCCGCCTTTGACATCACGCCTCCGGAACTGATCGCCGGCGTGGTGACCGACCGGGGCGTGTATGCCCCCGGGGAGCTGGACCGCTACTTTGAGGGCGAAGTTCAGGCCTTCTACTGATCTGCCGGGACCGTTGCCGGAATTCCCGCCTGAACGCATCCATATCAAAAACCTCCGCCTTTTCAGAAAGATCAGGCGGAGGTTTTGCTTCGATCCGGCACTGGCTTTATTGCGGATCCGGCGCCGGGAGACGGCCTCAGGGATAAAGCGCAGTCAGGCGTTCCGCTTCCTCATGCATCCGCCGGACCAGTACTTCCGGGCCGGTAATGCGCAGCCGGTCACCCAGGGAAAAGACCCAGCCCAGGAAGTTCGGGCTGACCGCAATGTCAAGGGAAACTGTGAAGCGGTCGCCCCCGAGGGGGATCACCGGGATGTCCTTCCCAAAACGGTCAAACAGGACGCCGACAATTTCATTCTTCCCCTCAAAGCTGACCCGCATGACTTCGCCGCCGAACATGCCGAACAGCTGCCGGGTATACTGCGCGGCGTCAAAACGGCGGAACTGCTCCTTCCCTTCACGGCGCGAATCGAGAACGGAGAGATGAATCATCTTGTCCACCCGGTAGTGCTTGATTTTCCCGTCGGCGGCGTCGAAGGCAACCAGATAGTAGTTTTCATTGTCCCACATCAGGCACCAGGGACTCACCTGGTACCAGGCGCCGTTCCGGCGGAATTCCATTTCCCTGCGCACATTCCAGCGGTAATAGTGAAAGCGGATCTGCCGGTCCCGGCTGATGGCATCGTGGAGGAAATCCACATTGTAGTAAATGCTCTCGTTCATGGTTTTGATCCGGCCGGAAATCAGCACCTGGCGGTGCAGATACCGCGCCTCATGCACGCTGGCGAGAGCCTCGAGCTTCCGGATCAGCTGGCGGGACTTCTTCTCGGTGATGAATCTGGCCGACTGTACCGAGTCCACCAGCAGTTTCAGTTCCGGGAGCTCAAAGCTGCGGGTGTTCAGGTGATACAGCACATTACGCCCGTCCTGTTCTTTCAGAATCTCAAGGCCGTAGCGGTCCAGTTCATCCAGATCCTTGTACAGGGTTCTCCGGTCAGCATTGACGCCGCGGGCCTCCAGACGGTCAAGGATCTCCTGCGCGGAAAGCCCGTGTTCCTGATCGGTCTCTTCCGAGAGAATCTGCTGCAGATACAGCATTTTCAGTTTCTGATTTTCTCCTGCTGCCATAAATATTCACTCCGTTTCCGGACAGCTTTCTGCCTGCGATTGCTTAAATGACCTTGCCTACAGCTTACACTCCGCTGCTCTAAAATGCAAGAGCAACAGAAGCAGCGGCTGGAACAGATGAAAGTCACAGACAGACCGGAAAAAGACGGTTGACAAGAGAACCGGAGGGTGCTATGTTTCAGCCGTCCGGGCCTGAGGGGCGCGGACCTGACTACCGGAGAGCGAAGAAGCTGAGTAAGAAGATGGAAATAAAAACCGAGAAAGAGGAGAAGGCGACACTTCGAACACAGAGGAAGCGTGAACGGCGCAACCTGACAGAGGGCCCGGTCTGGATCAGGCTTCTGCTGTTCTTCCTGCCGATTGCGGGTGGAACCTGCATTCAGCAGCTGTATAATACCGTTGACGGCCTGATCATCGGCCGCTTTGTGGGGACCGTCGCCCTGGCGGCGGTGGGTGGCAGTTCGGCCATGGTGATCAATCTGCTGATCGGCTTTTTCGTGGCCATGACGGCGGGCGCCTCGGTGGTTATTGCCCAGATCTACGGCGCCGGACGGGAAGAGGACGTGCGCCTGGCGGCCGGAAACGCTGTCGCGGTGTGCTGGATTGTGGGGCTTCTGCTGATGGCGCTGGGGCTCTTCACAACGCCGCTGATGCTGCGCCTGCTGCAGACACCGGAGGAAACCATGGCAGGTTCCATCCTGTATCTGCGCATCTACTTTATTGGGGTTCCCTTCATTCTGGTTCTGAATATGGAGTCGAACATGCTGCGGGCTATGGGGGACTCGGTGGGTCCGTTTCTTTTTATGGTTGCCGGCTGTGTGACCAACATCGTGCTGGATGTGCTGTTTGTGCTGGGATTTCACTGGGGGATCGCCGGTGTGGCCATCGCAACGGTGCTGTCGCAGGTGCTGAACATGGCGCTGCTGACCGTTCGAATGATGTGTACCGGGGAGTCCTACCGGCTGAGCTTCCGGGAAATTAAACTCGGGGGAAAATATCTCTCTTCCATGTTCCGCCTGGGGCTTCCGGCCGGCCTGCAGAATTCCATGTACGGCATTTCCAACATGATCATTCAGGTGGGTATTAACTCTCTGGGTACGGTCGTGGTAGCGTCCTGGGCCATGAGCTCTAAAACAGACGGCATTTTCTGGGCAGTCAGCAATGCCCTTGGGGCTGCCATCACCAGCTTCGTGGGGCAGAATCTCGGCGCCGGGAGGATGGACCGGGTGGATCGCTGTGTCCGGGAGGGCATGATCCTGTCGGGCATTATTACCGTGAGTCTCAGCACACTTCTGATGCTGCTCGGCAGGCCGCTGCTCCGCATCCTGACGACGGACCCCGCCGTCATCGATACGACCTATCAGATCATGACCTATTTTGTACCCTTTTACTTCGTCTGGACCGTGATTGAGGTACTCTCTGCGGTGCTTCGCGGTGCGGGGGACGCCGTGAGGCCGGTGGTCATCATCGGGCTCGGGATCTGCCTCTTCAGAATTCTGTGGGTGCTCGTTGTGTTCTCACGCTTTCACACGCTCCTGGTTCTGAGCGCAAGCTACGTGGCATCCTGGGCTTTGACCGCCGTCATCATGCTGATCTATTTCCAAAGAGCAGGCTGGAGGGAACGGGGCAGCGCCCTGCTGCAAAGATAAGGCAGACATCACGGATAATCAAAAGACAGGAGGAATACCCGTATGAGCAGTCTGGTAGAATATGTGCGCTGGATGGGAGATTTCCCCATTGAGGCAACCGGTTTTTTGGATGCGGATGCGATGGTTCTCTGCGGCCTTTCGTACATTGATTTTTCTCCGCTCCTGAATGGGGAGATCCCGCAGGAGGACGAGGCCGGGAGGGCGATTTTCACCATCGCCGACGGCCGGCGTCTCCTGTCACAGGGGGAGGCCCGAGCCCAGATTACCGGCAGTGAGGATGGCTACCTGAGGCTGATGGAGGCGGCGGTTTCCAGCCGGCGCTTTGGCGGACTGAGGATCGGAAGCTATGAGGACATCCTCCGGCAGGACCCGCCGCTGCAGTTTTCCGCGGTCTGCTTCCACGGGAAGGGTTTTTCCTTTCTCGCCTTTCGGGGGACGGACAGTTCCCTTGCCGGCTGGAAAGAGGATTTTCTCATCAGTGTCATGAAAACCGAGGCTCAGGAGCTGGCCCACCGCTACGCCGAAAAGCACATCAGGGGCCGGCAGAAGTGGTACATGGGGGGACACTCCAAGGGCGGAAATCTGGCCCTGTATGCCTCCTGCATGCTAAGCGAGAAAAAGTGGGAGAAGGTTGAGCGCGTGTTCCTGCTGGACGGCCCGGGCTTCTGCCCGGATGTGCTGGCGACGGATCACTATGAGCGGGTGGATGCCAGAACCCGGCGCTTTATTCCCCGCTTTTCTGTTGTGGGGAAGCTGTTTGAACCCAGAATGACCGATACCCGCATTGTCTGCTCTTCGGCACGCGGCTTTATGCAGCACAATTTGGAAACCTGGCAGATTGAATACGGTAAGCCCGCACTGGCAGAAGAGAACGACGCCACCTGTGTTTGGATTCATGACATGCTGGACAGCTGGATTGCGGACCTGAATCAGCAGGAGCGCATCGGGCTCATCGACGATCTTTTCGATACCCTCGCCGCAGGGGGCGCTGGGACCCTGAACGAGCTCAATCTGGAGGGGAAGGAAGGCCGCGAGGCCATTCTCCGGCGCCTTCACGAGATGAGTGAGAGCACCAAAGGCTCCCTGGCGGAACTGCCGAAGTACGCTTTCCGGGCAAGGCTGAACAGCCTGCGGGATAAAATTTCGGAGGACATCTCTTTCTTCGGGAAGGATCTGACCGGCGCGGCCCGGCGAAAGGAGGAACAGGGACCGGCTGAAGAGCAGGCCGGGACAAATGAAGGAATGGAAGCCCCAGAGCAGCCGGAACCCGCGGGAAAAAGTGAAATTGCGAAATCTTTTGTATAACATGAACGAAGGGGAGGGCTCAGGGCCCTCCCCGGCCTGACGAAACTGAAAAAAATAGGAAATGGATTTTTTAACTCTTTTCTTTAATGCGCTAATGTGGTAATATACTACCGCAGTAAATCCAAGGAGGAGAATTTAGATGAAAAAACTACTTGCACTGACACTCGCCGTTCTGATGGTATTTGCGCTGGCGGCCTGCGGTTCTTCCGCCCCGGCTTCGACCGGCACGGTGGAATCTGCGGAAACCACGAAGTTTATCATGGGTATTGACCCGGAGTACAATCCGTTTACCTATATGGGCAGCGATGGAGAGTATACCGGCTTTGACGTGGAAGTCTGCCAGGCCGTCTGCGACTATCTCGGCTGGGAGCTGGAGATTTTCGGCGTCAACTGGGATGAGAAGCTGGTTCAGCTGGATTCCATGGAGTGCGACTGCGTCTGGTCCGGCATGACGATTGTGGACACCATGCGGGAAGCCGGTTATGTGCTGTCCGCGCCGTATTATCACAGCGAGCAGGTTCTTGTCGTGACGGCGGAGAGCGGCTACACCTCCTCCGCTGACCTGGCAGGAAAGGACGTTGCCGTTCAGCTGGGCACTTCGGGCGAAGCGCTTCTGAATGAAGGCGGAGACCTGGAAGATCTGGCCGCAACCTTCAACAGTGTTATCACGGTGGACAGCTTCCTCAAGGGCTTCACGGAACTGGAAGGCGGCGCTGTTGATGCCGTGTTTGTTGACCTGCCGGTTGCCGCCAAGTATGCTTCAGAGCACGACACGGTTGTCATCATCGATGAGGACCTCGGCGCCGAAGAGTACGGCATTGCCTTCCGTTCCGGCGATGAGGAGCTCTGCGCGCAGGTGGAAGCCGCGATCCAGGCACTGGTTGAAAACGGCACCTACGCCGAGATCGCATCCAAGCCGGATTATGCGGAACTGGTTGACAACCTGGTCTTCCTGACGGACTGAGCTGCTGCGGAGGGAAAACCGCAGACAGATAAAGCGCTGCGCGTGCGCGCAGAGACCACATAGCACAATTCAAACCCGAAAGCGCGGAGCTTCCGTGCTTTCGGGAAATTCTGTTCTCCGGCACCATGCGGGGTTCAAGAAACCGAGGTTCTTTCCATGTCGTTAATGACCATGATCATCAAGATGAGCGAGGGACTGGGCAAAACCTGCGCGATCTTTTTCCTGACGCTGCTCTTTTCGCTTCCCCTGGGCATGATTGTCGCCCTGCTTCGCATGAGCAAGATCAAGCCGGTTGCCGCCGTAACCCGTTTTATCATCACGGTGCTCCGCGGCACGCCGCTGATGCTGCAGCTGCTGGCGGTGACTTACGGGCCCTATTACCTGTTTGGCTTCACGGTGGCCCGCAACAAGCTGATCCCGGTGGTGATCGCCTTCTCCATCAACTACGCGGCCTACTTCGC
>CAZBXX010000062.1:0-13510 GCA_964495965.1 uncultured Oscillospiraceae bacterium
CACCTTGCGCTTTCGCGCCCATCGGATCCCTGTCCGGATTTCTCTTTCTGTCGGTCCAGCATCTTAGCCAGCGTCTGGGCGAAGAGCGTTTTGCCGCTGCCGGTGGGGCCGATCATCAGGATGTTGCTCTTCTGAAGCTCCACCTCATCGCCGCGGTCGCCGCTGTACAGGATCCGCTTGTAGTGGTTGTAAACCGCCACCGCAAGCGCCTTTTTGGCGCGCTCCTGCCCGATCACATACTGATCCAGGTTGGCTTTGATCTGCACCGGCCGTGGAAGCCGGTCCAGCACGAGGGGGAGGCCGTCATCGGCGGTCGGAGGGGCTTCGTCAAAGCCCGTGCCGATGATGCTCATGCACATTCTTACACAGTCATCGCAGATGTAGCTGCCGTTGCCGGCAATCAGCCGGTTTACCATGTTCTGCGGCTTGCCGCAGAAGGAGCAGCGCAGGCTGCGTCTGTCGTCACTTTTTGCCATTCTGTTCTCCTGTCCGTCTCAAAAAAAGAAGGGAGGCCGCCTCAAAACGCTTCAACCGCTGTTCTGAGCCAGCCCCGCACATTCTGTTCAGCGTTTGGTAATGACCTGGTCAATCAGGCCGTAGGCCAGCGCTTCTTCCGCCGTCATGAAGTGGTCGCGCTCGCAGTCGCGCTCGATTTCCTCCAGAGGCCTGCCGGTATTGGCAGCCAGAATCGCGTTGAGCCGCTGCTTGATCTTCAGGATCTGCTCCGCCTGAATCTGGATATCCGTCGCCTGCCCGCGGCTGCCGCCGGAGGGCTGGTGAATCATAATCTCGCTGTTCGGCAGGGCAATGCGCTTGCCCTTTGCCCCGGAAGAGAGCAGGAAAGCGCCCATGGAGGCGGCAAGGCCGACGCAGATGGTGGAAACATCGGGCTTGATGTACTGCATGGTGTCGTAGATGGCAAGACCGGCGCTGACGCTGCCGCCCGGGCTGTTGATGTAGAACTGAATGTCCTTATCCGGATCCTGCGCCTCGAGGAACAGCAGCTGCGCCACCACAAGGCTGGCGGTGGTGTCGTTCACTTCCTCCGAGAGCATGATAATCCGGTCATTCAGCAGCCGGGAGAAGATGTCATAGGAACGCTCCCCGCGGCTGGTCTGCTCCACAACATAGGGAATAAAGCTCATTTACGCATTCTCCTCAGCAGCTTCTGCTGCCGCTTCGACCGCTTCCTCTACGGCCGCTTCCGCAACCTCGGAAGCAAACTCCTGCTTCAGTTCCTTTTCGGCCTCTTCCGCCGGCAGATCAGCGGCGTCCGTCGGGACGGCGCTGTCCACAATCAGCTTCATGGCCTGGTCGCGCTGCGTTTCGGCCTTCAGGTACTCAGGCCCGAAGTAGCGCTTCACATCCTCGGCCTTGGCGCCCATGCCTTCGGCCATTTTGGCGGCGTAGGCATCCAGCTCTTCCTCGGTGGGCTCCAGATTCTCGGCCTTTGCCACCGCTTCCAGCAGCAGCTCCGTCTTCACCTGCATCTCGGCAGCGGGACGGATGGAGTACTTGAGGGTGTCTTCATTCATGCCGAAGAGCTTCAGCAGCTCCGCACGGGTCATATCCCGCTCATACATGCCGAACTGGGAGGCGTAGTTCCGGAGGAACTCGTCCACCTTCTCCTCCACCATGACTTCGGGGATCTCCACCGTCATGGCCTCGCAGGCCTTCTGAACCACGGCATCGCGGAAGGCGGACTCGGTGCTGTCGTCCATGCGCTTCTGCAGCGTGCTGCGGACGTCGGCGCGGTACTCTTCCAGAGTGTCAAACTCCGAAACATCCTGGGCGAAGTCGTCGTCCAGTTCCGGGTACTCCGGAGAGCTGACCTCATTGACCACCACGCGGAACACCACGGCCTTGCCGGCCAGTTCCGGGGTGTAGTCTTCGGGGAAGGTAATGTCAATGTCCTTTTCCTCCCCGGCGGACATGCCGACCAGCTGGTCTTCAAACCCGGGAACAAAGGAGTTGGAGCCAAGCTCCAGCGGATGGTTGTCGCCCTTGCCGCCTTCAAACGGCTCACCGTTCAGGAAGCCCTCGAAGTTGATGTTCACGGTGTCACCCATCTGGGCGGGGCGGTCCACATTCAGCATGCGGGCATTGCGCTTCTGGACGGCGGCAATCTCCGCATCCACTTCGTCGTCCCCCACGGTCTGGGTGAGCTTCACGGCCTTAATGCCCTTGTACTCGCCAAGCGTGACCTCCGGATACAGCGTCAGGGAGAAGGTGAACTCCACTGCGCGGTCATCCGTAACGTTGACGTCGGTAATGCGGGGCTGGCCCACCACACGCAGGTCCTTCTCCCCCACGGCGAACTCGTAAGCTTCCGGGGCGAGTTCATCCATCGCATCCTGGTAAAAGACGTCACGGCCGTACATGCCCTCGACAACCTGGCGGGGCGCCCTGCCCTTGCGGAAGCCGGGGATATAAATATCTTTTCTGTTCTTCAGGTAAGCGGCATTGACTGCCTTTTCAAATTCGGCGGGGTCCGACGCCACCGTCAGTACAGCGGTATTCTTTTCAGTCTGCTCAAAATTCTTGAGATTCATAGTCTCGATTCCTCCTCATAAGCACAGCTTTCGGTATCATAACAGATTTCATCTGCAAAATCAATCCAAAAATCGCCCGATTTTTGGGTTTTTCCGGGCTGAAAGGCGCAGTCATTCAGGGCAGCACCCGCACCGGTGTAAAGCGCAGCCAGTCCGCACTGATCAGCTGAAATTCCGTGAAGCCGATCCGGCCCTGAAACGCCAGCGGGCAGCCCCTGCCGTGGATGTGCCCGTAATAGCAGTGCTCCACCCGGTAGACCTGCAGAAGCTGCAGAATCTCCTCGCAGCGGTAATCCTGAAAGACCGGTGGATAATGCAGAAAGACGATCTTCTGCCGGTCTCCGCCGGCCTGCAGGGAGCGCTCCAGACGCTGCACCTCACGCTGAATCAGCTTGCGGTCGTGCTCGGTGCCGCGCTCTTCCTCATAGAACCAGCCGCGCGTGCCACAGAGCGCCCAGTCGCCGTAAACATAGGCGTTGTTGTGGAGAATCTCCAGGCTGTCATAGCCGTGCTCCTGAAAGAAGCGGTAGGCCTTCGCGGCTGTGCTCCACCAGTAGTCGTGATTGCCTTTCAGGATCAGCTTTTTCCCGGGCAGTTCGTGCATGAAGGCAAAATCGGGCCCAGCCGCCTCCATGCTCATGGCCCAGCTCAGATCCCCGGCCAGCACGGTCAGGTCATCCGGGCCGACGGCGGCAAAGCCTTCCCGGAGCT
Source organism: uncultured Oscillospiraceae bacterium (assembly GCA_964495965.1). Lineage (GTDB taxonomy): Bacteria > Bacillota > Clostridia > Oscillospirales > Oscillospiraceae > Limivicinus. Next base: position 3,264 of record CAZBXX010000062.1, read on the forward strand.
TCTGCGGGTGCTGCTTCCAGACGTCCCCGAAGCGATCCATCGGCTTGTCGCCGTTCAGGGAAAGATGCAGATCACCGATTGCATATACCGCCATTTCCGTTCTCCGTCCGTCAGATTCCGTTGCGCCGGCGGCAGGCCGGTCAGGTGGCCGGCGCGGCCGCTACTCAAACGCGTTTTCGAGATAGTGAATAGTGAAGGGCCCGTCCATACCGCGCGGAGCATAGACTTCCGCCACGTCAAAGCGGGGCTGCAGTTCCTGCGCCCGGCTGTCGCCCGAAAGATAGAAGGAAGCGGCGAGACGCAGCTTCCGCTGTTTTTCCGACGTCACAAATTCCCGGGCCTCGCCGTGGCTGCTGTTTTTGCGGAGCTTGACCTCCACAAAGGCCAGGATGCCGTCCTTTTCGGCAATGAGGTCAATTTCACCCAGCCGGCAGCGGAAGTTGCGCCTGAGAATCCGGTACCCGGCCTCCAGAAGCGCTTCCGCAACCCGGTCTTCCCCCCAGGCACCCAGCTCCGTCCGGTTTCGATGCTGTTCCGTCATCCGTCCGCACGCTCCGCACTTCCGTAACCCGCGCTCTTCAGAAAGCTCAGGCGGTGCACCGGGCAGGGCCCGAAGCGCCGCAGCGCCTCGTAGTGCGCTCTGGTTCCGTAGCCCTTGTGGGCCTCAAACCCGTACTGCGGGTACTGCCGTGCAAGCTCCAGCATCAGCCGGTCACGGCTTACCTTTGCCAACACGGAGGCCGCCGCAACCGAGGCGCAGCGGCCGTCGCCGCCGACGACGGCGCGGCTGGGGACAAGGATCTCCCGGTTCCGGTTGCCGTCAATGAGCGCGAACTCCGGCTGCGGGTTCAGCGCGGCGATTGCGCGGTTCATGGCAAGGAAGGTGGCCTGCAGGATGTTCAGGCGCTCGATTTCCTCCACGGTGCCAAAGGCAACGCTCCAGCTGACGGCATTCTCCTGAATGACGGGAAAGAGGGCTTCCCGCTTCTTCTCCGTGAGCTTCTTGGAGTCGTTCAGCCCTTTCGGCAGGAAGCCCTGCGGCAGAATCACCGCAGCGGCGCAGACCGGCCCCGCCAGGGGGCCGCGCCCCGCCTCATCCACGCCGCAGATGAGGGTCAGGCCTTCCGCATGCAGGGCGTTTTCCAGTTCCCACAGGTCTGCGGGTTCGGGTTTCAAGCGTTGTTTCATGGTTTCAATCTCCGGGGCACTCCCCCGTCAGCGCGCATCCGGCGCCTCAAGGGTGAGCCGGCCCAGCTTGCCACCGTGATACTCCGTCAGCAGCGTGGCGGCCATGCGCTCCACATCCGTCTCACCGCCGGACACCAAAAAACCGCGTTTGCGCGCGGCTTCCGTCAGCAGGTCATAGCCGTCCCGCTCCGGGTCCGGCTCAATGCGGTAGCGGCTGCGGACGGCCTCAGGATACAGGCGGCAGAGTTGCCGCATGAACGCCGCCGCAAGGGCCTCGCGGTCCACCACTTCGGCCTTTACCGCATTCGTGACGGCCAGCAGCACGCCCGCTTCGGGGTCTTCAAACTTCGGCCAGAGGATGCCGGGGGTGTCCAGCAGTTCCAGGGTGCTGTCAATGGCGATCCACTGCTTGCCCCGGGTGAGCCCGGGCCGGTCACCCACCGCGGCGGCCTTCCGCCCGGCGATGCGGTTAATGAAGGTCGATTTCCCGACGTTGGGGATCCCGACCACCATGATGCGGATCTTCCGCCCGGTCTGGCCCTTTTCCTGCCACTGGCGCAGCCGGTCCTGCAGGAGGGCGCGCATTTTGGGTGAGAAGGCGCCGCAGCCCTTTCCGCTGCGGGCGTCACAGTCCAGAACGGAGGCTCCCATCGCCTCATAGTAACGCTTCCAGCGGGCCGTCATCTCCGGATCGGCGAGATCCGCCCGGTTCAGAACAATCAGGCGGGGCTTTCCCTGCGCAAGGGCATCGATCTCGGGATTGCGGCTGGCGCCGGGGATGCGGGCATCCAGAACCTCGCACAGGGCGTCCACCTGGGGCAGCGTCTCCTGCATCATGCGCCGGGCTTTGGTCATGTGGCCCGGGAACCACTGGATGTTCAGCTCCTGCCCGCTCATGATATGGGGCCCATGTCGCTGAAGGGGAAGGCGACGTAGTAGGCGCGGCCGAGTATCATCCGCTCGTCCACCATGCCGATTTCCTTCTTGCGGCTGTCGGTGGAGGCGTTGCGGTTATCCCCCATCACGAAGATGCAGCCTTCCGGGACCGTCTGCGGACCGATAAAGTCCAGCTTGGTGGTGGTGAGCTCGGCAATGTAGTCCTCTTCAATCGGCGAGCCGTTGATGTAAACGACGCCGCGGTCAAAGTCCAGGCTGATTTCCTGCCCTTCGGTGGCGATGACCCGCTTGACGAGAGCGCGGTCAGGATCGTAGCTGTCCGTCTTGAAGACCACGATGTCGCCGTACTGAGGCTTATAGAACAGGTCGGACACAATCATTTTGTCCCCGTCGCGCAGGGTCGGCACCATGGAGGAACCGCTGACGTCGATGACGCGCACCGCGAATATGAAGATTGCCACGCAGATAGCCAGCGCCACCATCAGGGACTGTATCCAGTCATAGAGATCCAGACGCAGCTGCAGCTCCGGCGGGACCTGAGGCGCCTCTTCCTTCCGGCTCTTTCCTTTTCGGTTTTTCTGTTCCTTCTTCATTGCATCAGCGGCCTTTCATTTTGTTGTTGGCGGTCATCAGCAGGTGTACGGCGGGCCAGTTTCCGTGGCGGATCAGCCGCTCCAGCAGACGGTATTTTTTCGGCGCCGCCTGAACATAGGGGTTTTCCCGGTAATCCGGGAAGCGCGCCATATAATCGTCCCGAAGCCGGGCCTGAATCGGGCTGCGGGGGTCAATCAGGTTGACCCGTGTCACAGACGTCAGAAATTCATGATAGAAAAAGGTATAGGCAAGCTGGGGACGGTAGCGGGTCCAGGCGCTATGCTGCCGGTAATAGTCCAGCACGGTTTCCGTCACGGTGATCATCTCGGTGTTGCGCGCGGCGCTGGTGGAGTTGGTGATGGAGCCCCTGCGCTGGAGATAGCAGTACCATGCCCGGTGCCAGGGCAGAAAGCGCCCCGCATGCAGATACAGCTTCGGCGAGGTGGCAAGATCCTCAAACCACAGCCTGCCGGGAAAGCGGATCCCGGTATCGGTGAAGAGCGTCCGGCGCCAGAGCTTGTTCACCGCGTTCATGGGAGAAAAGAGGAACTCCGGAAATTCGGCCAGCGTAAACGCGTCTTCCCGTCCGCAGCCGGAAAAGGACGCCAGCGTGCAGTCTTCCTCGTCCACGTGGACAAAGTCGAACACGGCGATATCGGCTTCGGCGGCTTCCGCCGCTTCCAGGGCCTCGAAAATCTCCGGGATTGCCCCGGGCGTCAGGTAGTCGTCGCTGTCCACAAAAAGGATCCAGTCTCCCCCCGCCACATCGAGGCCGCAGTTGCGCGCGTGCCCCAGGCCGCCGTTGGGAGTGTCCACCACACGGAAGCCGGATGGAAAACGGTCACAGTACGAGGAAAGGATCCGCCTGCTGCCGTCCGTGGAGCCGTCGTTCACGGCGATCACTTCATACGCGCCGCCCTGCTGGGGTGCGGAGCCGAGAAGGGAGTCCAGGCATTTGGCAAGATAGGCCTCGGTGTTGTACACCGGCACAATTATGCTCAGCTTCAATGCGCTTCACCTCCTCTGCGCGCGGCCGCCGGGCTCAGGCGCCCCCGAAAGGGGCGCATGCCGGGCGCCGCAATGCGGTCACGGATTGCTCTCCACAATCACCGTGCGGTAGTTTGAATAAATCACTTTGCCGGGCAGCGCCCCGGACGGTTTCTTCACGTCACGCACCATGCAGTAGTCCACCGCCACCTTGCCGCTGCCGGCCGCCTGTGAATAGCGGGCCGCCAGGGCCGCCGCCGCTTCCAGAGCGGTCTGCGACGGCGGAAGGCCCTCGCAGCGGAGAATCACGTGGCTGCCGTGCAGATTCTTCACATGGAACCAGTAATCCGTGCGGCGGGCCGTCTCGGTGGTGAGCAAATCGTTCTGGGTATTGGTACGCCCGACCAGCACTTTCAGCCCGTCCGGCGTCTCAAAGCGCAGCGGTTCCCCGGTGCGGCGCGCGGCCGGCTTCTGCTTTCGGCCGGGCTTCTTCTGCCGGTCGGCCCTGCTGCCGCGGTGGGAAGAGAGCAGGCCGGTTTTTTCCAGCTCCGCCCGGATCTCATCCAGATCCGGGACGGTTTCCGCCCGGCTGAGCTCCTCCAGCACGCTGTTGAGATAGTCCAGCTGCTTCTCGCCTTCCGCCGTGAGAGCCGTGAGGTGCTCCCGCGCACCCCTGAGCTTGCGGTATTCCCTGAAGGCCGCGGCCAGGTTCTGCTGGGGGGACTTCAGCGGGTCAAGCGGAATGTTAATCTGTGGACAGTCCGGCTCATAGTAGTTCTCACACTGCAGCACACGGTCGCCCCGGTGCACACGGTAGAGATTCGCCTGCAGCAGTTCCGCCTGCCGGCGGACCTCCTCCATGTTCTCGCTGCGGAGCAGTTCCTGCTGCTGGGCTAAGAGCTTGCGCTGCTGCCGGTCGCGCAGGCGGCGCACCGCCCTGACCAGGTCCTGCGCGCGCCGGCGCTGAAGCTCTTCCCGCTCCATGGCGGCATAGCGCGCGTCCAGCACGGCGCTGGGGCTTTCGCAGTCCGGTTCCGCCGTCTGTGCGGGATCGGCCTGCCCGGGTGGGGCCGCCGGCTGGCGGAAACCCTCCGGCCGGGGCGGGAGCTCATAGCGCAGGCCGGGCAGCAGTGCCCGGCCGCCGTGCTCGGAAGGCGGGATGCGCCGCAGGCAGTCCAGCACGCGGCCTTCGCCGTCCACCAGGATCACATTGGCAGCCCTGCCCAGAAGCTCGGTCACCAGCTGAAGGGCGGTGCTGTCCCCCAGCTCGGTGCGGCCCTCCATGGTAAAAATCATAAGCCGGTCGCCGCCGGGCTGCGTGACCGCCTGCACCCGCGCACCCGTAAGGTGCTTGCGCAGCAGCATGCAGAACATGGGGGCTTCCCGCGGGTTTTCAAAGCTCTGCTCCGTCAGATGGACGCGGGCGTTGGGTCCACCCGTGCGAATCAGCAGCTTCCGGTTTTCGCCGGAGGCGCGAACGGTCAGCAGCAGGAGGTCCTTCTCCGGCTGCTGAATCTTTTCCACTCTTCCGTCCCGCAGCGTGCGGTCCAGTTCGGCAGCGAGCCTGCCGACGGTTTCAGCATTCAGTGCCATTTTCGGTCTCTTCCCCGGCGATCGCCTCAAACAGAAAGGCAATCCGGTCCGTCATCCCCTGCAAATACAGCCAGCCGAACAGGGCCTCAAGCCCGGTGGCGCTGTGATACTCCCCGGGATTGGCGTGAGCGGGGATGCCGTGCACGCGGCAGTTGCGCCCGCGCCGGTAAACAGCGGATTCTTCCTCCGTCAGAAGGGGCTGAACGCGCTGCGCCGCGGCGGCCTGGGCCTCCGCCCGCACAAAGGCAACCGTCCTGCGGTGCAGCTGCTGCACCTGGGACGGCCCCTCGGCGGCAAGCCTCGCGCGGATCAGCAGTTCATACACTGCGTCGCCCACATGGGCCAACGCCAGCATGCTCAGCCGGTTCGCCTCCGCCGCGCTTAGCGGTTCAGAAAACGGCATCGTCATCATCCGTTGCGTCATAGGCCATGCCGCTTCCGGCACCCTCCGGCATTGCGCCAGCCTGGCTGTAGCCCAGCTGCGCCTGCAGCGCCTGCCAGCCTGCCCTGTCGATGGTCACGCTGCGGGGCTTTGCGCCTTCATAGGGGCCGACCACGCCGAGCTCTTCCATCTGGTCCACAATACGGGCCGCGCGGGAGTAACCCAGCTTGATACGGCGCTGCAGCATCGAGACCGAGCAGGAGCCCATCTCCAGAACCACTTCCACCGCCTGCGGCAGCATCTCATCGTAGTCGCCGGCAGGGCCATCCTCGGCACTGTCCTTTTCCTCGGAGCCGCCCTTGCCCTTGTCCTTGGTGGCTCTGATCATGCTCTCCTCCAGCTCGGAATTGACCTTGGCTTCGATGTTGTTGTTTTCCTTAATAAAGTTGATAACGTCTTCGCGCTCCTCATCCGAGACGTAGGAGCCCTGAATCCTGGTGGGCTTGCCGGCGCCGAGAGGAGAATAGAGCATATCGCCGAAGCCGATGAGCTTTTCGGCGCCGCCCTGGTCGAGAATGATGCGGCTTTCCAGTGCGGAGGAGACCGCGAATGCGATGCGGGACGGAATATTGGCCTTCATGAGGCCGGTAATCACATCGGCGGAGGGCCGCTGGGTTGCGATCACCAGGTGCATGCCCGCGGCGCGCCCCATCTGGGCCACGCGGCAGATGCTCTCCTCCACGTCCTTGGAGGCAACCAGCATCAGGTCCGCCAGCTCGTCGATGACGATGACCATCCGGGGCAGGGTTTCGCCCTGCTGCTCCTTCATGATGCGGTTGTAGTTATCCAGATCGCGCACACCGAGCTCCGAAAAGGCGCGGTAGCGCTTGAGCATCTCCACCACGGACCACTGAAGCGCACCGGCCGCCTTCTTCGGGTCCGTCACCACCGGGGTGGCCAGATGCGGGATGCCGTTATAAATGCCGAGCTCGACCATTTTGGGGTCGATCATAATAAGCTTCACTTCATCCGGGCGCGCCTTGTACAGCAGGCTCAGAATCAGGGAGTTCATGCACACGGATTTGCCGGAGCCCGTGGTACCGGCAATCAGCAGATGCGGAAGCTTTGAGATGTTGCCCACGATGCAGTTGCCGCCGATATCCTTGCCCAGGGCAAAGCTCAGCTTCGAGCGCGCGCCGGAGAAGTTGCCGGAATCCAGAATGTCACGCAGGAAGACCGTGCTGACCGTGCGGTTCGGAACCTCGATGCCGACGGTGGAGATCTTGTCCGGGATCGGCGCAATGCGCACATTCACGACGCCCAGCGAAAGCGCCAGGTCGCCGGCCAGGTTGGTGATGCGGGCAAGCTTCACGCCGCGGTCCAGCTCAATGTCATAGCGGGTCACGGTGGGGCCGCGGATGACGCCCACCACGGAAGCGCTGATGCCGAAGCTCTGAATGGCCTCCTCCAGGCGGACCCGGTTCAGGCTTACTTCATCCGTCGCGTCGGCGGCCGCACCGCTGCTGGCGCGCAGCAGCGTCAGCGGCGGGAAGACATAGTCATCCGGCGCTGGGGCGGTTTCGGGCTGTTTTCTGCCGGCGGGAGACGGCTTCGTCTCTCTCCCGGCGCTGCCGGGATCCGCCGCGGGGGCGGGAACAGGCGCTGAACCCCCCTGCTGAGGCGGCAGAGGATCCGGCCGCACGGCGGCGGACCGGGCAGACTTCTTTCTTTCACTGGCAAGCTGCTCCGCCAGTTCCCGCGCTTCGGCCGCTTTGGCGGCGGTCACGGCGGGCGGCGCAAGCGGCTCCTCGTCTTCCACGGCAGGCTCACGGATGATTTCCGGCTGCTTGCGGGTGGAGCGGGTCTTTCTCACCGGCTTTGAGCGCAGTTTGCCCGCAAGGCCGTCCAGGTCAATGTCTTCCTCCTCCCCGAGGGGGATGTCCACATTATAGCCGATGCGGCGGTCGCTCTGAATGATTTTGGGCGCCTTTCTGCCCGCAGCGGCCGCGCGGACGGGTTCGTTCTTTTTCTGCTCACTGCGCTGCTGCTCATAACGCACATAGGCGTTGTGGGAGCGGGTGATGCGCGCAATCAGGCCGCGGAGGCTGCCCCAGCAGCAGACGACGAAGCAGTACAGGAAGGCCAGAACCAGCAGGGGCAGGGTCCCGTACATGCTCAGCGCGCGCGTCATCCCAAAGGCGATCAGCCCGCCGACGACGCCGCCGGACTGCATGACGGTGCCGAGCTCATAAAGCTCCTCCAGCGCCGCGGTGAAGCTGACGCCTTCCCGCATCCCGGTATTCAGTAAAAGCTCTGAAAGCGCTGCCAGAATCACCGGCAGCATGACCGTGGCGAACACTCTGGAACCCACGGGCCGCCTGTTCGCGGTGAACAGCAGCAGCGCGCAGACGGCGAAAGCGGGGGCGGCCAGATAAAAGCCCCAGCCCAGAAGCCCGCGCAGCCATCTTGAAAAGAAGGCGACGAAACTGCCCTCGGTGTTGAAGTAGCTGATCACCGAACAGATGGCCAGAACCAGGAAGAGTACCCCGCCGATGATGTTGGTGCCGTAGGTATCCGGCAGGTCGGGCAGTTCCTGCCCGGCATTCTTCTTCGGCGGCGGTGGGGGCGGACTGGCCTTTGCCGTCTTCCGTGAGCTTGTCTTTCTTTTCGTTGTTGTCTGTTTTTTTGCCATGAAACCGTCCTTAGTCTTTTGCTTAAAATCAGAAAATCAGGGTCAGAATAACCGTCAGCACGCCGATCACCCAGCTGTAGTAGGCAAAGCCGCCAAAGCCGCGACGGCGCACCAGCCTGCGGAACAGATAAACGCCGAAAAAGCCCGTCACCAGCGCGGCAGCGCCGCCGGCGGCATAGGCAGGCAGAAAAGCGCTGTTGATGCCCTTTGTGGCGGCATCTGCGAGACTCAGGATAAAGGAGCCGAACAGCGCCGGGATGGCCAGCAGCATGCCGAAGCGGATGCTGTGCTGCTTCTGGAAGCCTTCCGCCTCGGCGCAGGTGAGTGTGAGCGCCAGACGCGAGAGCCCCGGAATCACGGCAACCGCCTGGCAGATGCCGATGATCAGGGCATCCGTCACCGCCATGCGGCCTGGACCCTTTTTGCCGGGGAGCATCCGCTCGGCAATCAGCAGCACCGCGCCGTTTAACAGGAACATGACGCCGACGAAGGTGGTGCTGTTCCAGAGGCTGAAATACGCCGTCCGGAAGGGCAGCATGATGAGCAGGGGCAGCGTCGCCATTGCCAGCATGAACAGCAGCCTCGCCTCCGGAAAACGCGCGCCCTTCACCCGGGCTTTGGAGCCGAAGCCCGTAAGCCCGGCCGTGTCGCGTATCATGGCGGCAAGGTTGCGCCGGTAGGCCAGCACCAGCGCCAGCATGGCACCGAGTTCCGTGAAGGCCTTGAGCAGCAGATGGCTCTGCGTCAGGTTCAGGTCAAACAGGGCGTTGACCACTGCCAGATGGCCGCTGCCGGAGAGTGCGAAGACTTCCGTCAGGGCATAAATAAACCCTGCCATGATGGCGCTGCCAACGGTCAAAACACTCACTCTCCTTCCCTGAAACCGGCTTTCCCCGAAAATTTTCGTAATATTGTAGCATATCCGGCATTAAAAAACAAGACGCACAGGGTTGCAAGACGGTTGCAGAAAGGCTGCAAAAAGGCCTCTCGGCGCGTCCGGATACACAGGCACTTCACCCTGTGCCCGCTCCTCAAAGTTGTTCTGCCCCTCCGCAACGGAAAACCTGCCCTCCCGGTAAGCGGTACCGGAAAGGCAGGCTGGACGTATTAATCTTGAATCTGGCTTCGCCATCGCGCTTCCGCGCGTTTATTCAGACTTGCGCTTCGCGCCGGACTTGCCGGTCTTCGGAGCAGACGGCTCCTTCTGTGCGGCGGCGCTGTCCTCCGCGGGGGCTTTTTCCACGGCGTCGGCACCTTCCTCAGCAGGGGTGCTATCCTCAGCGACGGCCGCCTCCGGCATGGGGTACTTCTCCAGCAGTTCCTTCAGTTCCTCGGGCTCATCGAACAGATCCTCGGGGAGAACCGCAATCAGATCGTCCTTGGTGGGGGCCTCCATGGCGGCAACACGGTTCGCCTGCCGCACCACCATATCCTCAAAGCAGTTGCGCACATCGCGGCCGTTGCCGAAGTTCTCGTCCCGCTCCTCATAGAGTTCCGTGAACATGGCCTTCGCCGCGTGATCGGCCTCCGGCTTCAGGGTATAGCTGTTCTTTTTGCACTGCTGGCGGAAGATGGCCGTCAGCTGTTCCCCGTCATAGTCCGGGAAGAAGAAGTAGCGGTTGAAGCGGCTCTCCAGGCCGGGGTTGGAGGTGATGAACTTCTCCATCGGCCCGGTGTAGCCGGCCACGATCACCACCAGGTCGTCACGGTGGTCTTCCATGGCCTTCAGCAGGGTTTCAATCGCCTCCCGGCCGAAGTCGTTCTCCCCGCCGGAGGAGAGCGAATAGGCCTCGTCAATGAAGAGCACGCCGCCGAGGGACTTCTGGATCACTTCCTGCGTTTTCAGCGCTGTCTGGCCGACGTAGCCCGCCACCAGGCCGGAGCGGTCCACCTCCACCAGCTGGCCCTTGCTGA
>CAZBXX010000063.1:0-13492 GCA_964495965.1 uncultured Oscillospiraceae bacterium
GCTGACCGGCGCAATCCCCACCTGATATGGTGAAGTTCATCAACAGACTGACCGGAACGACGATGTGGGTCCATGAGGACCGGGCAGAGGAGTACCTGGCGGCCGGGCATACCCCGGCCGTCCTTCCGGCAGATGAGAGGCCGAAAAAACCGGCGAGAAAGAAAACCGCGAAGGAGTAATCATCATGGCTTACGCAACAGTCGAACAGGTGGAAGCAGGCTTCCGCAGTCTGGACAGCGACGAACAGGCGATCTGCGCGGCGCTGCTGGAAGAAGCGGCAGTCCTGATTGACGCGGTCGCCGCGGGCGTCTCGGCTGACGCGAAGAGGGTTGTCTCCTGCCGGATCGTCCGGAGAGGGATCGGAGACGGTTCCGCATCCGGCATTCCGATGGGCGCGAGTCAGGGGAGCCAGTCCGCGCTCGGCTATTCCCAGAGCTGGACGATGGGGACCGGCGGCGGAGCCGGCGAACTGTATCTCGGAAAAACGGACCGGCAGATTCTCGGCATCGGGAACCAGATCGGCGTACACAGCCCGACGGAGGACCTCGTGCCGGAAGGATGCTTTGAGGCAATGCCATGAGAGGGATTACAATCACGCTACTTGAGAGAACGCAAAGCGGGACGGACGCCTTCAACCGGCCGGTCTTCACGGAGACAGAGGCCGAGGTCGAAAACGTCCTGATCGCGCCGAACAACGACGGCGGGCAGGAGGTTCTGGATCAGATCAACCTGACCGGGAGGAAGGCCGTGTATACGCTGGCAATCCCGAAGGGCGACAACCATCACTGGGAAGGAAATCGGGTGCGATTCTTTGGGGAAACCTGGCAGGTGGTCGGGAAACCGACCGAGGGCATCGAGGATCTCATCCCACTGCAGTGGAACAGGAAAGTGACGGTGGAAGCGATTGAGTAACGTCAAAGTAAAACTGAACAGTGCCGGCGTCCGCGCGATGCTGAAGAGCGGCGACGTCATGGCCGTGCTGCAGGGCAAAGCCGAGGCGCTGGCCGCGTCCGCCGGACCAGGCTACGGCGTGAACACCTATGTCGGGAGAAACCGTGCCAACGCGGAGGTCCGTGCGGAGACGTATGAAGCGAGAAAGGATGCCATGCAGAACCAGACGCTGACGAGGATGCTGTCATGATCGAACTGACCCTTCTTCCCATTTTGGATGAGGCTCTTGACGTCCCGGTCGTGCTGGAAGTGCCGGAGGACAGGCCACAGAGCTATGTCCTTTTGCAGAAAACCGGGTCTAGAAGGGTAAACCGGCTCGACCGGGCAACCTTCGCCGTGCAGAGCATCGCACCGACGCTCTATGAAGCGGCAGTGCTGAACGAACAGGTGAAGGCGGTCATGGACGGGCTGCCGTACGCAGCGGCGAACGTCTTCCGCGCGGAGCTCAACAGCGACTACAACTTCACGGATACAGAGACCAAGGAAAGACGGTATCAGGCCGTCTATCACATTACATACAAGGAGTGAAAAACATGGTAACAGCAGCAAAACCGAAAATCGGCGGCGCAATCTCAAGAGCGCCGTTGAACACGACGCTTCCGACCACCGCGGTGGCTACGCTGGCGGAAGCGTTCAAGAACCTGGGCTATGTCGCGGATTCCGGGTTATCCCGGTCCATCGCGAAGGAAAGCGAAGATATCAAGGCCTGGGGCGGAGACACGGTCTATGTTCTGGACAAAGGCAAGAAGGAGACGTTCAAGTTCGTCATGCTGAACTCCACCGATCCGGAAGTGCTGAAGACGGTCCACGGAGACGCCAACGTGAGCGGGACGAGTCTCGCAAGCGGCATTTCCGTTATCTCCAACAACAGCGAGCAGACCGGACACGCCTATGTCATTGACATGATCGAGAGCGAAAACACCCTGCACCGTATCGTTATCCCGAACGGCGTTGTGACGGAGATCGAGGACATCAATTATGTTGACAGCGACGTGCTGGGCTACGGCGTGACTATATCCGCCATTGCGGACAGCTCGGGCAACACCGCTTACGAGTACATGCAGACCGCAGCGACCAGCGGAACCTGAGGTGATCGGCGATGGCGATGAAGCATATCAGGACCAAGACAGGGTTTGAAATCGACCTGGACGACAGCTGCCTCGACGACATGGAGCTGTTCGAAGCGGTCGCGGACGTGCAGGGAGGCAATAACCTTGCGATTCCGACCGTGATCCGGAAGGTCTGCGGAGACAGCAAAAAAGCGCTGTACGACCACTGCCGGACGGAGAACGGGAGAGTGCCGACGCAGGCGATCTCCGATGAGATCACAGAGATCTTTGAGGCACTGGGCGCAAAAAACTGATTGCCCTCGCACTGCTGTCAAAGGAGTGCGGGGAGGAACTGATCTGCGACATGGCAGAGACCTATCATGTGCTGAACTGGCGAGAGTTACCGCTGAAAACCGCGGCAATTCTCGCCAGTGGTCTGCATGAGGACTGCCGTTCGCTTCGAAAGCTGCGAGGACAGAAGGTCCGGGGAGACGAGCTCTGGCAGCTTGCGGTTCTGGATGAGCTGCGGCTGCTGTTCTGGTCCAGAACAAAAGATGCGGAAAAGGGAAAGAACCAGCCGAAATCTCTCCTGAGGGCCGCGATGGAACAGGAAGAGCCAAAGAAGGTCACCGGATTCCTGACAGAGGAGGAGTTCGAAGTGAGAAGAAGGGAAATCATTGAGGGGGCATAGAAATGCCAGGAACAACAATCGGATCCGCCTATATCCAGATTCTGCCGTCGGCGGAAGGCATGCAGAACAATCTGGAGAAGGCGATCGGCGGGAATGCGGCCTCGGCCGGGCTTTCCATCGGAAATAAACTCGGGAGCAGCATTGCCAAGGCGGTTGCGGCGCTGGGCATCGGAAAGATGATCAGCAAGGCAATCACGGACGGCATGGACTTCGAACAGTCTATGGCAAAGGCATCCACGCTGTTTACCGGAACCGGGGAGGAACTGGCAGGGCTGGAAAGCCAAATCCTGGCCATCTCCAATTCAACAGGCGTGGCGGCATCCCAGCTTGCTGAGGCGGCGTACAGCGCGGAATCCGCATCGGTGCCGATGCAGAACCTGGGAGGAATGATCGAGGCCTCGGCAAAATTGGCGACAGCTGGTTTTACGGACATCGACACCGCACTCTCGGCAACGGCAAAGACCATGAACGCCTACGGCATGATGTCGGAGGACGCCGCGACCACGCAGGCGAATATGGAGCGCGTGCAGCGCGTTCTGATCCAGACACAGAACAAAGGTATAACCACCGTCGGGGAGCTGGGCGCATCCCTCGCGCAGGTGACGGGCGCCGCGGCAAGCTCAAACGTGAGCTTTGAGCAGGTCGGCGCGGCTATGGCGCTGATGACGGCGCGGGGCACACCGACCGCACAGGCAACGACGCAGCTGCGTTCGGCGATTGCGGAGCTCTCCAAATCCGGCACTACGGCGTCTGACGCCCTAGCAGCCGCGGCAAAAGGCACACAGTATGCCGGACAGTCGTTCTCTGAAATGATGGCAAACGGTGCATCGCTCGGCGACGTCATGGGGATGCTGCAGGCATACGCTGATAAATCCGGAAAGTCCATGCTCGACCTCTGGGGATCCATCGAGGGCGGCAACGCCGCAATGGCGATTGCAGCGGACCTCGACACCTTCAACAGCGACCTGGAAGCGATGGGAACATCGGCGGATGTTGTGGGAGAGGCATTCGGGACCATGGCGGATACCGCGAGCTTCAAGCTGGAACGGGTCAAAACCACACTTCAGAATATAGGAATCAGCGCATTCTCAAAGATGGCGGACGGGCTGGAAAAAGCGCTTGAAGGTATCTCCAACGTGCTGGATATCATCAGCCCGGCGCTTGACGGACTCGGCAGTGCGTTCGAATCTCTGTTCCAGGCTGTCGGTCAGACGATCGGGGAGATGCTCGGCATGGAGGAGGGCTTCTCCGCATCAGAGGCAATCGGACAGGCACTGAAGACGGCAATCGACGGGCTGGCGACGGGGATCCAGTTCCTTGCCGACCATATGGATGTCATCGCACCGATTCTTGCAAGCGTGGCGGGCGGCTTTGTCGCGCTGAAGGGCGCCATGGCGATCAGCAGCATCAGCGGACTGATCGGGAAATTCGGAAGCCTCGGAAAAAACCTCGGAGGCGTCGCAGCTGCGACACAAACTGCAGGAAGCGCAGCGGGAAGTCTGGGAGCGGGGATCGCGGGAGCGGTTCCCGGAATTTTGGCATTTTCAGTCGGCGTGCTGGCTGTGGCGACGGCCATCCGGATTATCGGGCCTTACCTGAAGGATCTGGGGACAGCAATCAGCGAAATCGTCACGGCTGCCGGCACGGCTATTGCGCAGATCATCACGGCGGTTACGCCGGCAATCAGCCTGATTGTCAGCGGGGTAACGCAGATCGTCTCCATCATCGGCGAGACACTTGTGGCGGCCATGAGCGCGGCGGCGGAAGGGATCTCCACGGTGATCCAGTCTATCGGGGAGGCCATCTCCGGAGTTATTGACAGTGTGAGCGGACTGGTTGACTCGGTCGGGAGCGCAGCAGAGAGCATCGGCAGCGCGTTTGAAACCGTTAATGAGTCGATCGGGACGGTCATTACATCCATCAGCGACGGCATTTCGAGTGTAATCACCGCCATCGGCGACTCCATCAGCGGCGTTCTGGACTCGGTGAGCGGGATCTTCCAGAGCATGGGACAGGCGGCAAAGGACGCCGGAGAAGGGTTTTCCATGCTCGCGGACGCAGTCATACGGCTTACCAAGGAGACCGGCATTGCGGATCTGGGCGCGACGCTGGGAACGGTTGCAACAGGCATCGGAAAGATTACGAAAGCGGCGGCAGGATCCGGAGAAGCAACAGCGCTGTTCGCCGCACTGACCGCATCACTGAGAGAACTTCAGACAACCGGTACACAGCTGCCGGAGATATTTGCCGGGCTGGATCTGTCGAGCGGACTTGCAAACGCGCTGAAAGCGGCCAACAGCACAGTAAAGGCCGGCATTGCGCAGCTAAAGGCACAGTTTGCGGCAACAACGTTCCGGTTTAATACCTATCTTGCTCTGCCACACTTCTCCATGAACGGAAAATTCGACGCAGAGGCCGGAACCGTCCCGTCGGTCAGTGTCAGCTGGTGGGCAAAAGGCGGCATCCTGACTGCACCGACGATATTCGGTATGCTCGGGAGCACGCTCCTGGGCGGCGGCGAAGCGGGGCCGGAGGCCGTCGCGCCGATCAGCGAGCTGCAGAAATATCTCGACGGAGGCCCAGTGTATAACATCTACATCGACGGCATCAAATACAACACAGACGATTATGTGGAGTCGGCCATTGTAAACTTTGTCGAGACAATGGTCCGGAAACAGAAAATGTATGCGGGGTGATGGCAATGGCACTGACACCGGGAAATTATCTGATCAGATCAGCACTGAACGAGGGACTTGTCCTGCAGACGGCCGGCGGATCAAAGAACAAGGGCGCAAGGATTGAGGCAGGTTACCTCACAGAGGCGGATAACCGCTGCTACTGGACGGTTGCGAATGTGAGCAGTGAAGTCAAAATCACAAACCGGAATAGCGGATCAGGAAACGGTAACCTCGCGGCCAGCGCAGTCGCCAACGGGGCAGCCATTGTCCAAAACAAATATAGTATCGGAACGGGCGCGTGGACTGCAGTGCTCTCAGGCAACAGCATGACCGTGAACGGACAGACCGTCAGCACGTATTACCTGAAAGCACACGCAAACAACGATCTGTATCTGACGGCACCGGACAACGGCGGAGAGCTGTTTCTGTCCACAGCCCTAGACGACAGCACCAATCAGGAATTTTACTTTGAGGCGAGCACCTACCTGGATAAGAAGCTTGCCACGCCAAATACGATTCGGACCGATGACGATAAAGTGTATATTATTGCCAGAGGAGCGGCTTCTTTCTGTCCGCAATGGAAATGCTCAAAATCCAATACGGTCTATGAACTGAGATACCGGTCGAGATGCTACGACATGGACGGGAACCTGACCGGAGACTGGTCCGCCTGGATCGGCTGGGAACCGGTAACCGCCAGTGCACAGCTGAACGCGAAAAAGAAATACACCGGCCTGATGCGCTGCAATGCATCAGTCCCGGCACAGACGGTCGACAATATCAGTTGCTCCCGGGCAGAAATTCAGATCGAGATCCGACTGACATCGGCGAAAAATGCCTCCGGTTATAATAGAAATACCATTGCTCACGGGGTTGCCGCGAGCCAGATTATTAACCATTGGTGCCAGCCGTCGCTGAGCATTTCAGCGGCGGTCTATTCTCCGGACGGGCTGGCACTGACCTACGCAACCGACTACACAATCGCGGGATCATCCATCACCATTGATTCGATTGAGAATACTACCACCGGCGAAACGCTGATTGAGAACTACAAATTCACAGGCCAGGATTATATCGGCGAGCTGTATTTAAACTGCGACGAGCTGTACGGAATCCCGGCGGCGAACGACACGATCAGGGTCACGGCGACCATTACCGAGGAAAACGGTGTTGCGAAAAAGAAGATCGCCGTAACACTCACGGTGGCCTTTGACACGAGTTGGGGACTGACACTGAACCCGATCTACACGGTGACAGACCGGATGACGGTACAGGCGGAAATAGACGTCTATTCCACGCTGCAGCTCTTCATGGAACGACCACAGCTGGACGGAACAGCACGGTGGGTGGAGTGTGACAAGATCAGCGACAACGGCGAGACGGCCGTCTTCGAGTTCGCGCCTCCGTTCGGCCAGATTCCGAACCTCATGTGGGTGGCTGTGGATACAAATGCGAACTGGACGAGTTTGATCACGGAGCCATCCGGGGCGACAGTGGACGCGGAGGCCTGCTCCTGGTTCTGGATTGACGAACAGGGACAGCCGCGGGCAGCAATCCTGAAATATAGGGCGGGAGAAATCCTTTCTCCGGTAGACAGCATTACGCTGCCGGCAAACAAGTTTGTCACAACAGGACGCGAGTATCCTGTATTCCGGTACGCAAAGAGCATCGAGCGGACGCTGAATATCGAAGGCGTTATTCTGGGCAGTGAGGCAGGGCTGTGGTGCACGCTTGCAGATTTTGAGGCGTTGGCGACGGCAAACCACTGCATTTTCCGGCAACCGGACGGGAAATGGTATCAGGTTGCCATCACCGGCATCAGATTTGAGAGAAATGCCGGATACACGGAGGTTACTGTCAATCAGGAGGCTGAGACAAGATGAGCAGTATCGACTGGAGGGATCCGGCAAGACGGGACAACATCCGGTTCCAGATGGTTGATCCGAATAATCTGGATCACATCTACGGGGATCTGACGGACGTGCAGTTAGGTTCCTCCTCCATCACTTACGGGTATGACACGGACACCAGATACAGTTCGGGCATCAAATTTCTCAAGAGCAACAATTACGTGGAAAACGCCTGGGTACGGATCATCCACGATGTACCGGCGGCGGAGTACTCGAATGAGCTCGGGACGTTCATTCCGACTTCACCCAGCGAGGAAAGACGGGGAGCGGTGATTGTCACGCTGGACCTGCAGTCGCCACTCTGGGGAATGAAGGACGACCTAATCACCGCCAAGTTCAGCATCGGGAAGAACACAAGCCTGCTGAATGCCATCAGAAGAGTCTGCGAGAACTGCAATCGACCGTATCTCCTCAAAAACCCGAACGACGCGATGGCGAAAAAGGCGATCGTCTATGATGTCGCAGAGAGTAATCTGAAAATCCTGCATGATCTGTGCGGACAGACCGGAAACCGGGTGGAGATTGACGGCCATGGCCGCCTTTTGATCGAACCGGTTCCGGATCACGCTTCAAAGACACCGACTGTGACATTGGATTACGATGATCCGAGATCAATGATCATTGAGGGTTCGGTGAAAATGGAGACAGAAGTGGATGACCTTCCAAGCAGAGTGATCGTGGTAAACGGGGGAACCGTCGGCTATGCGGACCTGCCGGACGGCGGAAGCTATTCGGCGCACCAGCGTGGATATGTCAAAGCGGAGAAGCAGGAAGACAAGACGGCAACCAGCAAGGCGAAAGCGGAGGCAGCCGCCAGGGCGTTTCTGGACTCCGCGAAAAAGGCGGTCGTCTGGTCGATGGAGACACTCTATTTCCCGTGCCGGTGCGGCGACAACGTGACATTTGTGATGGACGGAGAAAAACATGTCTGCATGATTCAGAGTATTGACCCGCTGAAACTGGACACCATGACGATGGGGCTGACAATCAGGGAGGTTTATTACGGTGAATAATCTGGATATGACCAGGGCGGTGCTGTCGGATCGAACGCGGGGGAACCCCGGTCAGACTACGACCGCTTACGGCGTGGCTACCAACGAGTCTGTTGACGGCCTTGTCATGGTCGACATGGGCGGCGATACGGTCAGCCCGGATGATGATCAGAGTATTGAATGCGAAACCACCTTCAAGGTCTATGAGGGCGATGAGGTAATTGTCTCCCTGATTGGCGCCGATGGTTCCGGGAAAACTCCGATCATCATTGGTGTCATAGGCAGGGGAGACGAACAAGAAGAGAAAGCCAAGCAGCTCAGAGAACGTGCCGAAGAGCTTCGTGAAGATATTGAGAGAACAGCAACGGAAGTCATTTCTTATCAGAATAATGCGGAAGCCCGGTTTGCTACCATTGAATCCGGTTATCTTTCAAAATCCGAAGCAAACGGTTCCTATATGGAACTGATTACGGCAAGAATTGAGGAAACAGCCCGGCAGATCAGGGAAAGCTTCAATTATGAGCAGCTGGCCTCGTCGGTCGATAATTTGGAGCAGTACTACACGGTTCTCTCCGGTGAAATCAAGCGCGGGTTCATTGAAGTAAACGGCGTAAAAACCTTCGGCATTGTGATTTCTTCCAGAAACGTTTTTTCTGCTGCGGGCGGAACTTATACTCCAACCGGTGAGACAAATGTTTACTATGAAATCGATACCGGCGACTGTTTCGGCCTCTATACGGCAACCGGCTGGCAGTTCTGGAAAGGCGACAAGAAGCTCGGCTGGTTTGATATTACCGACGGCCAGCTTCACGTGGAAAGAATTAATATTGAAGCGGAGTTCATCATGGGCACCTGGCGTCTTGTGAACAGTGGTAATTCCTGGGGCGTTAAATATTTAGGAGCATGAGGCTATGGGATTGACGGGAACGACCAGTTGGACCGGCGGAACGAAGTCTAACGGAACTACCATACAAAGGTACAAACGAAATTCCGCGACTAAAGTAAGCAGTTATAGTAATAACGGAATCAGTTTTTTTACATATCATGACTATCAAAACAATGAATATGGTGAAGGTGTCGAAATAGATGCCTGCGGCTACTGCTGGTTTCGAGTCCAAACGGATAGTGCGGGTTGTGCTTCTTTGAGTTTTCATTGTACCGGCGCTTCAAGAAATCAAAGCAACAATAAATTATATTGCAGATTATCGGACAGTAGCGAATGGAGCAAAAGCGGCGGAGAAGTTGCATCCTATAGCGGGGGCTGGAAGTATACATTCTCTGATGCGAAATTACTTCCCAATACCTATTATTATGTTCATATTTGGGGCGGTAGCGTTAGAGCATACGGTACTATGACCATTACCGGATCCGGAACATACGGCGAACCCGGTGAGATCGAAGCAAATGATACAGTTTTTAACAGTCCTATCAATATGAGTTTTGGCTCAGTTACTGACGGCGCCAGGTATACAGCAAGTGTGCAACTCGGTGAAAGTGACGCCATCACCCTTCAGACATATACAGATCCGTCTGTTCCCTCTTCCGCTACAGCAATAGTTGAAAGCGAATCAATTACATTGGGCTCGGTAGATAGTGATATTTTTGAGAATGCCGTAGAAAACGAAAGCGGAACCTATGAGTTTTCTTTTGCAGGGACCGATTGGTATTTGTCTGGCGATATTGCAGACCTTGAAGATTATGGTATTACGGTTACCGGCGCTCCGGATGAAGGAGATATTATTTCGGTTGAATTCACGGCCGAAGTGCTTGGTGGTAAAAACGATTCCTTAACATGGACACCGTTATTAAATACCTATGCTGATGACTATCCGAATCAGTCAACGGTACCGTGTGTTATAACCATCAGCACATATTTTGATTCCGCACTGGCCGGCACAAAAACGAAAACTGTTAGTGTTGCATTTACACAGGCTCAGGTCGGCGTTGAAATCGATAATACAGTATTTGCGATTACGCCTAAAAACACAGGCGCTGTATCTGGATTTAATGGCTATATTCAGAATTATTCTGCAATTACCGCATCGTTTGATGAAACCGGTGTAGATTTAAAGAATAACGCGACAGTTGCCAAATGGTCGGTTAAATTTGGGAATGCTGAAGTAATTGATATCGATGACGGTGTAACAACGTCTCGGGACAGCAGCATTATATCTGGAACAACGGCGGTTGTTCTGACTGTAACCGACAGCAGAGGATTCACAGCGAGCTCCACATTAACTGCAACCATTACTCCATACCAGCCGGTAACATTTACAGCGAATGTTGTTCGTGGTAATGACCAAGGAGTGGAAGCTGATGACGGTTCAAATTTTTTGGTTACTTTCAGCGCCACTTATGCGAGTGTCGATAATCAAAATTCGGTTGAAGTGGAGTTCTTTTTAAAACCAAAAAGCCAGCAGGATTATGGATCCGGAATCATCATTACCGGAGGCTCGACAACCGAAAGAGGAACCAAAAAGATCTATTCCAAAACGAATCACATCATACAGAATATACTGGACGTCATTTATGATGTGCAAATTGTCGTAACCGATACTTTAGGCACTTCCGCATTGCTTTCATTTGTAATGCAAACTCAAAACTGGGCTTTTCATATCAGAAACGGCGGTTCCGGTGTTGCGTTCGGAAAAGCTTCCGAACGCGATAATGAACTTGATATTGGTTCATGGAAACTGACCTGCGGCGCGATTTCAAGCCTGCTGCGTATAGACGTTGCCTCATTCTCAACGCTGCCGAAAACTATTTTGGACGAGGCTATTACCGCGAATCATGTTGTGGTTCGAAGCGAACTTGGAAATCCAAACGCTCAGGACGGAGTATGGAATGTTATTACAGCAGATGGCAGTTTAACCATTTCCGGCACGATACTTGACAGCACAACTCTGAGACTGGTCTTGGCAAGCCCAGGAACAATGATCACTGCTTAGGAGGAACAAATATGGTAAAAACAGTTTTCTATACAACTATTGAAAACCAGGTTCGAAATGACGGAAGCAAAGGTCTTCTGTATGATCATTTCGACAATGTAAATGCGGCCTATGCGAAGTTCTATACGATTCTCGCGGCGGCTGCGGTCAGCGAGATCCCGTATCATGCCGGATTCCTGATCCGCAGCGACGGTGTGACCATGGAAGGCAAAGTGTTTGACCGCAGAGTTACCCCTTCTCCGGAACCGGAAGAATAAGCCATGGCTAACAGTAAAATCATTCCGGCAGAAAGTGATGCGAATACGATAAGATGCGCCATATGGGGAAAAGGCAGCGGAAATACATACAGTATCAAGGAGACTGTGCATATACATGACACAAATTTCTTTACTTATGATTCCGGCAGATTTACATTTCTGAAACCCGGCACTTATAGAATCGTTTTTTTCGGCCGCGGTGGATATAATAGCGGCGGTAATACAATTAATCTAAGGTATCGGATTATCAGGACTCATAACGGTACCAACACAACTCTTGCAAGCGCGACAAATGTCGCAAATGTTGGAACAAATGGAACTATCGATCAGGAATTCGAAGTTGGTGACATTCTTTATGCCGAAACCAGTAATGCTTCAAACAGTTCGAATACACATGATTTCGGTTACTATGTCAGAAGACTGACCGTATAAAACCAAAGAGGTGCACCATGATTTACGAGCAAATCATATTTAACCGCTGCCGGCAGCACGGTTTGACGGAAGCGGGTGGCCAGGAGGTAACGCCATGACAATCGCCGAAGCAAAACAGAAACTGGTCGAACTTGCTAGGGCTGAAGTGGGTTACCACGAGGGCGCAAACAACTACAATAAATATGCGGAGGATCCGAGGATTACAGCGCTGTACGGATGGGATGTACAATGCCAGCCATGGTGCTGCACATTCGTGAACTGGTGTTTCCTGCAGGCCTTCGGCGACATCGGCGCGAAGATGACATACGGCGGATCAGCTGCATGTTCATCCCAGGCAAACCTGTACCGCAAGAAAAATGCATTTTATACGGCCAGGCCTGAAGTCGGGGATCAGATCTTTTTTTACTCCGGCGGCGGGATCAATCACACCGGACTGATCGTCGAGGTCAACGGCAGCGCGATCCGCACGGTTGAGGGGAACTATTCCGACAAGGTCAGTCTGAACACCTATACGATCGGGAATTCTGTGATCGCCGGCTACGGCCGGCCAGACTGGGCGCTGGTGAATGAAGCGGAACGACCGTGGGCTGTAGTTGTGAACGGCCAGGTTGTCAACAGTTCCGCCACGCAGGGAGCCCAAAGCGAAGAAAAAGAGGCTGCCGGAAAAGCGACATCGGAAAAAGTTGAAAACCATTCCTGGAAGCCGCCTCTGCTGAAGGTCGCACCTGACACCTATTTCGAGGCTGTAAAAGCCGCGCAGGCTCTTCTCAACGTGCACAACTGGGATTCTGGTAAAGCTGATGGCTACTTCGGGCCAAAAACCGAAGCGGCTGTCAATAAAGCCCGCCGGTATTACGGTGGAGAAGCCACAAGCGAGATTGACGCATGGCTCTGGGATAAACTGTTTAATAACTAGGAGGAAAACAAAATGGAAGCACCGGAAAAAGCGCAAGAAATCAAAGCAGCGATTGCGATGGTTATCGCATTCCTGACAGCCCTGTGGGGCTGGATGGGCTGGGCAGTTCTGATATGGATTGCAGCGATCCTCCTGGACTACATCTCCGGGTCCCTCGCAGCGAAGAAAGAGAAAAACTGGTCAAGCGAGATCGCCAGGGAAGGCCTTTGGCATAAGACCGGAGAGATCCTCGCTGTGCTGGTGGCTGCACTCTGTGATATCGGTCTTTCTGTTGTGGTAGAAGCCTCCGGAGTAACAATTCCCTTGAACATCGGCCCGTTGCTGACGCCGATTGTGCTGCTGTGGTATATCCTAACGGAGGCAGGCAGCATCATCGAGAACTGCGGCCGTCTGGGAGCTCCGGTGCCGAAATGGTTCAAACAGAAAATAACGAATGCAAAAGACGTGATCGACAAGGATCAGGAACCGGCTTACGGATCAGAAGACGAAAAATAACAAATACTCCCTCGGAACCATCCGGCTGGAAGCCAGGAAAGGACCGAGGGAGCTTTTTTCTTGTTGTCAGATTTGTTGTCAGAAATTGAAATATGCCAGTAAAATAAGGCTTTTTTATCAGACTGTAAATCTGCTGGCGATGCCTTCGGTGGTTCGAATCCACCTTCCCCCAC
>CAZBXX010000064.1:0-12533 GCA_964495965.1 uncultured Oscillospiraceae bacterium
CAAAGCCCAGACGTTCTTTCTGGTGGACAAAGGTGATATGCTGCCGCACGGCTGTGATGTGCTCTTCACAGGCGGCCTTATCGACAGACAGCTTCAGGAAATGCTCTTCCGGCAGCGGTGCGAAGAAGCGGTCAAACTCTTCCTGTTCCTCTTCTCCGATAATCAGGCAGATTTCTTCAATTCCCGCATTCAGCAGGCCCTCCAGCATGATCATCAGCGCAGGCTTCAACAGCCCGTCAGTATCCACCAGGGGCAGGAAGCATTTCCGGAGCACCTTCGTTGCCGGGAAGACCCGGGTTCCAAATCCTGCCAGGGGAATGATCGCCTTCTTCACCGTCTGCCCCGGCTTCAACGTCAGAGTGAAGGAGGGCATCCCGCGCTGCTGGAACAGGTAGTCCTGAAGAGCCTTAGCTTCCCGCTCACCCCTGGCCAGAAACTGCACCGTTCCGTCGCCCTGTGATCCCACGCCTTTTCCACCGTATACATACGGTGCCACTTCAGGATCATTCAGTACCGAATGCAGCACCGGCGCCTTGAGTTCCTCTGAAGCAGGGGCTATTTTTTCATCAAAAATCTGCTGGGCTTCGGTCATCAGCCTTCCCAGTTCTTCCGGCCTGCCGGCTTCAAGCAGTTCAATCGCCCTAGCAACAATGCGCTGGTTGTCCTTTCCCAGCGCCTCATGCACCTTCCGGTCCGACTCACTCTGGGGGAAAGGATAGGCTTTGTTCAGATCCGCCAGAATTTTGATGGTATCCTTGGAGGCCATCAGGTTTGCAATAACCCAATGGAAGGTCGTCCCGACCCGCAGTTCCCGGGAGTCAATTTCAACACCGTCAAAGTCCATCAGAACCGGTTTGACGCCGTAGGCGCAGGCCTGGTCCAGCCGGCCGCAGCGTGATGGCGTGCGCTGCTCACCCCGGAAGGCCGCCTGCATCTCACCCTTGATATTCATCTTCAGGCGGTAAAGCTGGTTAAACGCTCTCGCCACCAGCACACAGATGGCAGCGGAAGAGGACAGCCCGCTCTTCAGGGGGAGATCCTGATCCAGGATTGTGATTTTCACTCCGCCGACGGTGTAGTTGTCGTTAATGTAGGAGGCAACCCCCGCCACATAGGAGAAAAATCCGCCCTGCTGGGCGACGGCCAGCAGTTTCCCGCTGTCCATTTCACATTCCCAGTACTCGTCACCCAGTGTATCAAGGGCTGTGGTCATGATAAACCGGTCCGCCCGTTCCGCAGTGGCGTAAATCCCCTGTTCCGTGCCGGAGACAAGGGCCGCCCCCCGGACCAGATCTGCGTTGATGGTCCGGTACATGCCCGCCCAGTCCGAGTGTTCGCCAAACAGGCAGAGCCGCCCGGGCACAAAAAGATGAATCTGCCCCTCTGTCTTCATTCTGCTGTCCTTCCTTCGTATTTTTGTTAAGAGACAAGCCGTCTCGATTGCCCTTCACCTTATCTTACTATACTGTTCCCGTTTGGACTACTCTTCATTATACGCATCGCATGAGCATTTGTCCAGATATTGCCTGGCGTCCTTCACGAAGCTCGCGATAATCAGGCAGATGACCGCCGCCAGGGGGAAGGCCGCGATGATGCTCACGGTCTGGAGGTTATTCATGGAGCCCTCGCTGAAGATGAGGGCCATGGGCAGCAGGATGAGCAGCACCGCCCAGAAAAGCTTCATCTTCTTCCCGGCCTCCTGCCCCTCCCGGAGCTCCCGGTAGCTGTACTGGGAGGCCACCAGGGTGATGCTGTCAAAGGAGGTGGCGTAGAAGGCCACCATGGAGCACACCAGCAGGATCAGGACGAAGCGCCAGGCCGGGAGGTTCTGGATAATGGCGATGACCGTGGCATACAGGTCCCCGCCCGACCGGGTGAAGAAGCCCGTCACGTCGAAGACTCCCCGCATCTGCAGGCCGAGGCCGTAGTTCCCCAGCACAATGAAGGAGACCAGGGTGCTGGCCACCCCGAAGATATAGGTGCCGAGGATGGTCTGGCGCACGGTCCGGCCACGGCTGATGCTGCCCATGAAGAAGGGGGAGGCCACGGCCCAGACCATCCAGTAGGCCCAGAAGAAGATGGTCCAGTTCTGGGGGAAGTTCGTCTCCCGGAGGGGATCGGTCCAGGTGCTGAGGCCGATGAAGTTCTGCAGCATGTTCCCCAGGGCGGCAAAGCCTGTCTCCAGGATGTAGACCGGCTCGCCCCCGAAGACCAGCACATAGAGAAGCAGCGCCCCGAAGAGCCCCATGCAGGCCTTCGCCAGCCACGAGATCCCCGAAATGCCACGGAGGACCGCCACGGTGTATACCAGGCAGATGACCGCGAGGATGACAAGGGTCACGAACTTCGAACCCGGGATCCCGAAGAGGGTCGTGAGGGCCAGGGACAGCAGCGGCGTCGCCACCGAGAAGGTGGTGGCGGTCCCGGCGATGAGGGCCACCACCGCCAGCACGTCGATAAGCTTCCCCTGCCAGCGGTCGGTTTTCGCCCCCAGGATCGGGCGGCAGGCCTCGGAATACTTCTGCTTATGGGCGCCCCGCACGTGGAGCATGAAGCCGAAGCAGGCCGCCAGCATCGCGTAAAAGCTCCAGGGGATGAAGCCCCAGTGGAACAGCGGGTAGGTGGAGGCCCAGAGCTGCAGGTCCCCCTTAGAGAGCACGTGGGCCTCCTGGGTGTAGGAGATCCACTCGCAGAAGGAGTAGAAGAGAATGTCCGCCGCAAGGCCGCAGGTAAAGACCATGGCCCCCCAGGTGAAGAAGGGGTACCTGGGCTTTTCATCCGGGGCCCCCAGGACGATACTCCCCAGGGGCGAGAAGCTCACCCACAGGGAAACCGCCAGAACCCCCAGGCCGATGACGAGGTAATAGAGCCCCAGCTCGTCCCCAAGGAAGGCCCGGATGGCTGAGAGGGCACCGGTGGAGCCCGCCGGGTCCAGGATAAAGAACAGGCACAGCACCAGGATGGCCAGGAAGGGATACAGGGTGGTGGCGGGGTCAATACGCCGGAGGCCCGCCGCAAGAGGGCCGGGCCGCCCGGAGACGCCGGAATTCTTTTGTTCCTTCATATCTCTGTTCCCCTTTCTTTTTTGTCCGACTGCGAGCAGCTCTCAATCTCCCGTGCCGCGAGGCGGGAGTAGGTCTTCGCCGCCCGGTACTGCTGCAGGCTGTATTCGCCGAACTCCACGCCCAGGCTGCTCTTATATTCGCACCAGTTGCTCCACAGCAGGCCGCAGGCCGCCGCGTAGCAGTGGATCTTGATGCGGGTCTCCGGCGGGCAGGCGTTTTCAAAGTAGATGTCGATAAGTTTGTCCGTCTCCGCGGGGCTGAAGTTGGAATACACCGCGAACATCGCAAGGTCCGTGTGGGGGTCCGCCATGCCGGCGTACTCCCAGTCCGTCAGCTGCGGGAGGGCGGAACCCGTCTCCGCGGTCTCGCCGCTGAAGAGAAAGTTGTCGCAGACCGCGTCGATGTGGGTAAGGCATCGGTCCTTCGGCCGGGCGTCCGTCCAGGCCTTCAGCCGGAGGACGGCCTCCTTGGTCTCCCGGTAGTCCCGGTACAGGGACTGGGGCGAGGGCCACAGGGACTCGTAGAACTCGATCTGCCCCCAGACATCGAAGTCGTGGGCGACCTTGAGGCGCAGCCCGTGAAACTCCCGGAGCCTCTGCATGCACTGCCGCAGGTCCCCCTCGTCCCCCGGGTCGCAGACCCGCACCTCCGGCAGGTACCGGGTAATCTTGTAGCCGGTCTCCGGGTCCAGATACACCGGGTCGTCGCAGAGGCCCTTCCCCCGGATGGCGGCATAGACGACGGCCTCCTGCCGGCGGCTGATGAGCTTCTCCGTCCCTTCGCCGGGGATACGCATGATGTAGCGTGCGCCCCGGACCGAGAACATGAAAGACCGGTTGGTCATGCCCTTCTTCAGGACGCGGATGTCTGTGATGTCCTCCTCCCGGGCGTCAAAAACCCGGCAGATGGCGGCCATAGCCCCGGCCTGGAGGCTCCCGGAGCCGGCGTCCAGCTCCCGGAGCTGCTCATAGGTGTTGATCTCTACCGCGTCTCCCGCCGGCAGCACCCGGACCGGCACCGTCATCCGGTCGCCGCCTGAGTAGAGCGCCTCCTCCCAGAAGACGCCGCGGTACCGGGGATCCTCATCCAGCTCCATCAGCGCCATCCTCAGCCGGGCGGCGGCCCCGCCGCAGAGATAGGCGATGCCCACCATGCGGCTGCCGGTCTCATCCCGGCCGGTGCGCACGGCCTCGCCCTTGCGGTTCAGGCGCACGTCGGAGCCCGGGTCCTCCTCATCGGAGAGGGCGTACCAGGAGCAGAGCTCCCGGGGCCGGAAGGGGTTCTCCCGGCACCAGAGGTCGCAGGGGACGATATAGCAGTTTTCCAGGCAGCTGTCAGCGCCGCACGGGCCGTCCGGACGGCCATCCGCCGCGAGGGCCAGGCTGTGGAGGTTGTTGCGGAGGGCGTAGTCCGGGTTCACGGTCAGCGTCACGCCGAAGCGGTCCGAGAGGTATTCGAACTCCTCCTTCCGGTAGCCGACGACCACCCGGATTTCCGTTACGCCCGCGGACCGGAGCTGGCGGATCTGCCGCTCAATCAGGCGCTCCCCCCGCACTTCCAGCAGCGCCTTGGGAGTATTGCTGACGGGCACCATGCGCATGCCGTAGCCCGCCGCCAGAATCACGGCGCGCCGGGGCCTGCGGACCTCCAGCAGGCTGAGAGCCTCCCCGGTCAGCTGACCGTCCCCGTCCAGCCATCCTCCGCAGCGCAGTTCTTTCAACGTACGGTTCACAAGTCCCAGGGACAGCCCGAGTTTTTCGGCCAGTTCCCGCTGGGTCAGGCCCGGTGCGGCATGCAGCGCCAGGAGGATTTCACTTTGAGAATAGGATAGCTTTGTCATGGGTCTCCTTCTCCTGTCCCGTTCACAGCGTCCGCCACAGCATCCGGGTCCTCCGCCGCGAGCTCCGCAAGGGTGTCGATCTCCGTCACGTCCCCCTTCTCCATGGGGAAGATGCCGAGCTCATACTCCTCCGGGTGGCAGAAGAGGGGGACGTCGTCCCAGTAGACGGATGTATTGTGATGCGCTTCAAACTCCAGCTCCAGATGCCGGCGGAGCCGGGCACCGTCCTCCGCCGTCCAGCGGCTGATGCTGTAAAGCTGCCAGCCATCCCGGCCGCCGGTGCGGGAACAGCGTGTGATCACAGGGTCGGCCCCGGCGCGGGAAAGGTGGGAAGTGATGGCGGTTTCGGCGATCGCGGCTGTGCTGACGGCGGCATCGGTGCCTCTGTTGCCGTAACGGCCGGGGGACGGGGTAAAGAGTGCTCCGGTGTTCCGGTCTTCCACTGTCAGCAGCCACTCCGCGGTCTCCGCCTCCGTCCAGACGGCGTTATAGCCAGAGCGGGTAAACTCCGGCGCCAGAACCGCGGGATTGCGAATCAGCTGGTCCCCGTCCAGGATGATGCAGTCGGAAAGATACTCCCGCGCGGCATACAGGGAAGAGATGTTGTTGCAGCGCTCCCAGCCCGGGTTCTCGATCAGTCTGAGGCCCGGGTACTCCGCCGGGAGACCGGAAAAGGCCTCCTTCCGATAGCCTACCACGACACAGATCTCAAAGATCCCGTTCGCATGCAGGGCCTTCACCACCGTATCGATCATCCGCTCGCCGTGTACCCGGATCAGGGGCTTCGGCGTCCGGAGCGTCAGCGGGCGCAGGCGCTCGCCCTTTCCCGCCGCCATAATGACGGCCCGCTTTACCGTTCTGGCCTGCTGCACCGCTGCTTCTGGGACGGCCGGAGCCTTCCTGCCTACGGTTTTCTGCGTAGTCTGCATTTCCGCTCCTCCTCAACGGGTTTGCTTCAGGATCTTCTGCTGTCAAACTATGGGATATCAATCTGTATTGTTGTTCATTAAATTTCTTTATAATTATTTCGTGAACATATCTGCATTATACTCTAACGCCGGAAAATGTCAAGTATAATATAGGCCCGCTGTTCAGCTGCCTTAATCCCAACTGATGATGACGGCCAATACGTTGTCTGTATTTTCTCTGCCAGTGATGGCAGCAGAGGCACAGCTAAAATAACTGTAACTGCGGCTGACGGATCTAACAGGAAACTGACTATCACCGTGAATGTCACATAACCGGGTCGTTAACAAAACACAAAAGGACCGGAATCCGGAAATGTGGATTTCGGTCCTTTATTTCATTCCTTTATCATCATCTCAGTCCGGCCGGCAACATCGGCGGTCGAAAAAGGGGCTTAAAATTGCCGGTTGTCCGTCAGACATCAAGAATGGAAACGATAATCGCGTCCGTGCAAACAGCGGCAGCAAAGGCCACGGTCTCCAGTTTCAGAGGCTCATAAGGTTCTTTCCGGTTGCTGTGTTCTCTTTGCTCCTGCTGTTTCTTCCTGGTGCGGTCTTCTTCTCTCATCAACAATCCTCTTTTCTCTCCAACTGACCTATTGTTTTTCAGCGGCTTTTTTTAGTTTTATCAGCCCTGCCCGCCGTCAAACGCGGATACCAGTCCGTTCACTTCAAGCACCGGCCAGTCGTTCTCTGCTCCGCGCCGGACCACCTCCGCCGGGTCCTCGTCAGTGTGGAAGGTGGCGACTCCGTAGTCGAAGGAAACCAGTTCTATTCCGTAAAGGGCAGCCAGTTCCAGGGCCTCCTCTTCTGTTTCGGCCATGGCAAAGAGCTCCTCGCCCTCGGCGTACGGCTGAAGCTGCCCGCCCGGATTGGGCGAGAGTTCCCCGGGCACGGGGGAACTCACATCCGGCGTGGGTGAAAATGCGGCGGGAACCGGAGAACCCGCAGGCGCGGAATCCTGTGCCCCGCAGCCCGCGGCAAGAACGGCCAGGGCAAGAGCCGCCGTCAGCAGCAGAATATTCATCTTCACTCCGGTTCCCCCTTTCCCTGCAAAGCTCTGCCGGCAGGGTTGCTCATATGGTTTATCCGCTCACCTTCACCGTAACGGTGGCGGATTTCCCGGTGCCGTCACAGGCGCGCACCGTAATCTTCGCCGTTCCGGTTTTAATCCCCGCGGTGATGCTCAGCCCAGCATAGTGCCGCCGGACCCCGCTGCTGTCGGTATAGGTTCCCCGGGCGGTAACAATGGCCCCCGCCACCTTTGGGTTGCCGGAGGAAACTGTAAACTCGTCGCAGACGCCGTCACCGACAATGCGCAGCGTCGTCGAGCCCTTGACCGGCAGGTAGGTGGTCTTCACCGTATCATCCGCGGAGAAGCCCAGAATCCGAACCTTTGTTGTACCCTCCACAATGCTGTAGGTGATGAAGTCCGACAAACCGGTTCCATCGGTTGTCGCGGCCGAAACCGCCACTTCCTGCAGGCCGTAGTTCCGGGCGCCCGCTTTGACCGTCAGCTTCCCGGAGGAACTGAGTGAGACCAGCTTTCTGGCCGTCATAAGTTCCGTAACGTCGTTGCCATAATCATCCCAGGCTTCAAAGCTCCATCTGAGTGCGGTGATGCCCGGCTTTCCGTAGGTGTTGCCGAGGGCGGCGGCGGTCTTCACCGATTTGCCGTAGGCCAGCATTTCACAGTTCAGGGGTGCGGCGCTGATGAGGTTCAGGGACGAGACGGGGTTAATAACCTTCACGGTGAACTTCGCCGTCTTGCCGGAGCCGTCGTTGGCACGCGCGGTAATCACGGCGGTGCCGGCTGCCACCGCGGTCACATTCCCTTCCGCGTCAACCGTGGCAGCCTTTTTGTTACCGCTGCTCCAGGTGATGGCAAGACTGTCGCTGCCGGCAGAGTCCCCGCTGCCGTAATTGCGCCAGGCGCTCAGGGAAATGGTGTTGTTGGCGCGGACCGTGCCGTCCGCCCGGGCCACCTCCGGCAGCTCCAGCCGGTACAGGATGGCGCCGGTGAGTTTGCCCTTGCCGATTACCGGCAGGAGCGGATCCTCATCCGGCAGGAGCGTCACGCTTGTCGCCCTGGGCATGACCAGAATCTGCAGACCTTCGGACTCCGTGCCGGAGCCGTCCTTGGCCGTGGCCACAACTTCAAAGGTGGTGCCGGCCGGCACGCTTTTCCCGACGGTCACCTTGCCGGAGGAACTGACGCGGATGTCCGCGTTCTCCTCTGAGCAGTTTTGAATCTTCCAGGTCACGCTCTTATTGTTGGCATTGGATGGCGTGACGGCGGCTTTCACCGTGGCGGAGGCGCCAGGGGCGATGATCTCCTGGCAGCTGAGCGTGATGCCGGTGACGCGTTCCTGGATGGTAAGCTTTTTGCCGGCGGATTTGCCTGAGCCGTCCTGCGCTGTCACCCTGATGGTGACCGTACCCCGGCCAATGGCCGATATCACACCGTTTTCATCGACGGTCGCCACTTTGGTGTTGCTGCTGGTCCACTTCAGGCCGACGTCGTCATTGTCCAGAATGTTGCCGCTGCTGTCCCGGCAGGTCGCCGTCATGGTAACGGATGTGCTCCTTGCCACAAAGTCCTGCACGGTCAGGGTGATGGTTTTGGTCAGGGGAACCACCGTCACGACGATGACCGCCTCAGCGCCCGCATTTTCCGGATACGCCGCGGGAACCGCCCGCACCCGCACCATGCCGCTCTTTCCGGCTTTGGTGGTCAGGAGACCGGTCTTTTCGCTGACAGCGGCGCCGAGCCCGTCTGTCTGTTCCGCAATCGACCAGCTGAGCTTCTGATCCACTGCGGTGCCGGAGCTGCTTGTCACCGTACCCCGGAGCTGCCAGGTCCGGCCCGCGACCATATAATTCTGAGGAAGATCCGTGATCTCCACGGAGACGAGTTCCGTCTCTTCCTCTGCGGGTGGGGTGACAATTTTCACCTTCAGGGTGGCGGTTTTGCCGGCAATACCGAGCCCGCTGACCCGGACGGCAGTGACCGTAACCGTCTGCCCCACCGAATAGTCTGCCAGGGGGATTCCCTCCCCCACCGGCAGCAGGGTGCCGGTGCGGACTTCGCCGTTCAGCATGGAGGGCTTCTTCCCGTCCAGCGTATAGAGAATGCGGCTGCCGTTATCCTGAGAGGCAGCCTCAGCATAAACTTTGCCGGCACTGGTGAGTTCCACGGTATTCCCGCTGATGGCGGCCTCGGTCCCGTCCGGCTCCGCAGCGGTGAACACCGGAGCCGACAGGTCAGCAGAAAAGAGCCGTGATGCATCCAGCACACCATTGCTGCCCGTTGCATTCTTCAGCACGCGCGCCATGGCATCGGGGCCGGGGTTCCCGTACGCGCTCATGTAAAGGGCGGCAATCCCCGCCGCGACCGGGCAGGCCATGGAAGTGCCGCTGTCGGAGCGGTAGGAGGAATTCAGGCCGCAGGACCAGATCCCGGAGCCCGGCGCATACACATCGCACCAGGTGCCGTAATGGGAATAGGATGCCCGGTTCCCGCTGCGGTCCGTGGCTCCGACAGCGATCACATGGTCATAGGCCGCCGGATAATAGGGGATGTTGCTGCCGCCGTAGTAGTTGTTCGACATGGCGGCAAATACCGTAATCCCGGCAGTATACGCGCTGCCGATGGCCTCCACAACGCCGGTGCTGTAGCCCGTGCCGCCAAGACTCATGTTGATGATGTCCACACCCTGCTCCACCGCCCAGTTGATGCCGCGGATCAGGCTGCTGGTACTGCCGGAATTGCTGGACATCACCCGCACCGGCAGGATGGTCACGCCCGGGGCAATACCGACGCCGCCCACACCGTTGAAGCCCTGCATGCCGATAATGCCGGCCACATGGGTGCCGTGACCGGTATCGTCGCTGACATCGGTGGTGGTGCTCGTGCCGATGGTGTTGGCCCCGGGGCTGATCAGCCCCAGGTCCTCATGGCCGGTGTCCAACCCGGTGTCCAGCACTGCGATGCGCACGCCGGAGCCGCCCATGGTGACGCCCCAGGCGGCGTAGCTGTTCACCGCCTCGTGCATCCACTGGAAGCTGCTTTTCGCAGGCTCCTGCACCAGCGGGTCATTCAGGCCCAGGGAAGTGACCCAGTCGTCCCATTCATAGGGGTCGTCCGCCACCGACTGCGCGCTGAAGAGCCCGCCCGAGGCCAGAAGCGAACTGCCCGGGTCAACCGTCACAGTCCAGTCCGGCTCCACCGCCGGCAGGGGCACATCCGGGTCCGTCGCCGCGGTGACGGCCTGCGCAACCGTAGCATCCGTCAGATGCAGCTCGGCAAAGCTGCCGTAAAATCCAACCAGTTCCGCACAGTAGGCCTCCGCCACCAGTGCGGCATAGTCCGGGTCCGAGGTCATCAGCAGCAGGCGGTCCTCTGCGTAATCATAATCATCCAGGCTCTCCGGCAGGCCGTGTTCCCGCAAAGAGGCCTTTGCATGAAGCTCCGCTTCGCTGAGCTCATAGCCCTCCGGCATGCCGGCAAAACCGTAAGGGAGAGCGTTTTCGTCTTCTTCGTCCTCAGCGTCACCGTCCCCGGCGTCAGATTCTTCATCGTTGATTCCGGCGTCTTCACCGGCCTGATCGGCATCCGCACCGGCGGGATTCTCATCGGAGCCGCTCTCAGCGGGTTCGCCATCAGTTTTTTCAACGTCCTCGACCGTGCCGGCATCATCGGCCGGCTCATTCACGGAGTTCGTGCCTGTACCGTCCGTCCCGCTGCCGTCAGAAGCGGTTTCGCCGGCAGTATTGTCAGGTTCCTCGTTTCCGCTATCTTCACCGGGCTCCTCCGCGGGAGTGCCGCCCGGTTCGTCGCCAGTATCTGCATCCGCATCCGTAAAGGAAACCGCGTCGGTTCCCTCCCCGTTCCCGGATGTGTCATCCACCGGATCCGCCAGAACCGCATCTCCGGCAAGTTCTTCCGTCAGGTTCTTTTCCGGAATTCCGTCCGTGGCAAAGGCCCCCGGCATCATGGAAAACAGAAGTGACAGCACCAGCAGCCACGAGATAATATCGGTTTTGTTGTGTCTGATTCTGCCCATTGTCGCACTCCTGTTTCGATTGTTCCGGTATGTTGAAATCCTGTTAAAATCCAATGACACAGTATACCCAAAACGCGGGTAGAAATCAACTTTTTTCGCTTTTCAGCTTGGGGAAATACTTTCATGATTATGCTTGCGCCGCCTGTCTGTTCTGTTTTTTCAGCAAAATTGCAGGTGTCTTCGGAATCGGCCGGAGAAAACCGGCAGGGCAGCCGGCCCGTTCGTCTGTACAGCCTTTACCAAATCTTTTTCCTTGCTCCGGCCAATATTCCATGCTATAATTGATTTCAATTACGGACGGTCCCGGAACCGTTCCGAGTGAAAGAGAATGTTGGAGGAAAAGCACGTGAGAAAGACGAAGAAGATCCTGTCATTGCTGCTGTGCATCGTTATGTGTCTCAGCCTGTTCCCGACGGCAGCTTTCGCCGATGCGGATGCATCGGATGAAGAAGAGGTCGAAGAGGCAGCTGCGGTGGAAGATGCGGCGCTTCTGGTTGAGGAAGACGAGGCTCCGGCAGAGGATGACACCGCTGCACCGCCAGAAGAGGTCGAGGAGGCGCCAGAAGAGGTTGCAGAGGCGGCGGAACAAAATGAGACGGAAGTCGCAGAACCCGCTGTACCGGCGGAGGACGCCGTCGAGGCCCAGAGCGAGGCCGAACCCGAGGCCGAGATCACCATAGCCTCAGTCGGAATGAAACTGGTCGGTGCTGCGGGAACCCTAGGTCAGGAGCCATGGGCGGACGAAGTCGCCACATATTACAACTATTATCTGGAAGCCAGGCCCGGTGACGAGATCTCTCTCTGGGTCGAAGTGGAAGCAGATGACATGGCCTCTGTCACCTATGAGTGGAGAGAACGAATCATACCTGAGGGCGAGCCTATGACGAGTGTGGACACCGGCGAACGGACCGCTGTGTTCCCCAAGTTCGTGTTGGAAGACGGATGCAGCTATCAGTGTAAGATC
Organism: uncultured Oscillospiraceae bacterium; assembly: GCA_964495965.1. Lineage (GTDB taxonomy): Bacteria > Bacillota > Clostridia > Oscillospirales > Oscillospiraceae > Limivicinus. The sequence goes on from CAZBXX010000064.1 coordinate 11,901, forward strand.
AATGATGGCTCCGGGACATTCATTTATGTAGCTTTTGACGTAATGGTCGGCAACGATGGCCCGGCAGAATTAATTGCCGTGGACACGGTCACCGGTAATTCTTCCGCTGAAGTCACCGTTGAACCCGGAGGGGATACCACGCTGGAGGTCGATGTAACCGCAGATCCCGCATACGGGGTGAGCTATGCCTGGTATGATATAAATTACAATCCGCTGCCGTCAGGGGAAGAAGGCTATGGTCCCAGCTATACGTTTACCGGTATTCAGCAGGCGGGCTACTATATCTGCGAAGTGACGCAGGGAGGCAACAGCTGCTCCGTTTTCTTCAAGGTCATTGTTGAAAATGACCTCATGTTTGCAATCAACGGCCCTGTTGTCTATGACGACGAATCCAGCATGTATTGCTGCAGACTCTATGCCGGCAGTTCGGCGACCCTGGAAGCTGTTGTCAACGGCGGCGGCAACATGGACGGCCTCCAGTACAGATGGTACGAGTTCCGGGGCAGAGGCGTGACTCCCAGGCTTGTCAGCAGCGAAGCAGTTTTTGAACTCACGGGCTTTAACGGTAACAGTACTACCTAGGGTCTACTGAAAAACAGGGAAACAAATCAATTGAGGTATCACATCTACGCC
>CAZBXX010000065.1:0-12444 GCA_964495965.1 uncultured Oscillospiraceae bacterium
CGACAGCAAGGAGCCGGCCGGCGGTTACCGTGACTTCCTGATGAACGAAGCTCGTTACAGCCGCCTGACCCGCGAGTTCCCGGATCGCGCCGACAGGCTCTTCGAAGCCAACGAGGCCAACGCCAAGGCCCGGTACGAGCACCTGATGAAGCTGAAGGCGCTGTACGAGTAAGCTCCCCTTTCTTTCAAGGCACATGAACCGTCTGTTCTGTGCACCGGTATCATTCTGACCGGTGCACGGACTGGCGGAAAAGACCGGAACGGCCGCTGCGGTTTTGCAGCGGCCGTTCTGCCTGTAATGCCCGGTTATCCGTCCGTGTTCAAATCGGATATGCACTCCCTTTGCTGCCCGGGCAGCGTGCGGGCGGACCGTTGTCAGATTCTACCAAAATACAAGATATGGTTCTCTACGCATTCATGGAATGCTACAAACTGTGCCGGGGAGAGAAAAAGAACTTGCAAATTATACCCCGGAGCGGTATAATCCCGCCAGAAAGCAGATTTTTAAACCCGGTACCGAGATGCCGGCAAAATCGCTGACGGGGTCCTTGCCGCGGGGCGTGGCGCAGAGTTGGGACAGAGGTGATCTTGCCGGAAACGGCAGGATTCTTTTTTTGCGGAAGGGGGAGCGGGCATGCGCCAGAAGGCACAGATTATGGATGACAACGCCATGCGCCGCGCATTGACGCGCCTTTCCCATGAAATCGTGGAAAAAAACAGGGGTGCGCAGAATCTGGTTTTCATCGGCATTCTCCGCCGTGGGAAGCCCATAGCCGAGCGCGTATGCGAAAATATTTTCGATATCGAGGGGGTCAGTGTCCCCTGCGGCAGCATTGATATCAAGTTTTACCGGGACGATCTGACAAGAGTGTCGGAGAGCCCCAGCATCCGGCAGGCGTCCCTCCCGTTTGACGTAAACGGCAGGGATGTTGTTCTGTTTGATGACGTGCTGTATACCGGGCGGACGGCCCGGGCGGCCATTGAGGCCATATTCAGCTGCGGACGTCCGAAAACCATTCAGTTCGCCGTGCTGGTGGACCGGGGTCACCGGGAGCTTCCGATCCGCGCGGACTATGTGGGGAAAAATGTCCCCACCGCCCGGAGCGAACTGGTTGAGGTCCGCATCCCGGAATACGACGGTGAGACCGGCGTCTTCCTGATGGAGCCGGAAAGCCCCTGACTTCAGGGAGACCTGAAGAATATCTTGATAGTAAACGCTCATCACTGACGTTTTCTATAGATCCCCTGCCGGGTGCGCCCGGCGGAAAGTGAAAAGACTGAGAAGGAGAAAAGTAGTATGAATCTTGTCTACGGCATCAAAGACAGGCCCAGATTCGGCCAGGTCGTTCTCTTCGCTCTCCAGCAGCTGCTGGCCATTATGGCTGCCACCATCGCAGTTCCGGCGGTGGTCAACAGTGTCACCGGCTCGGATATGACGGCATCCGCCGCCCTCTTCGGCGCGGGCGTCGGCTCCATTGTCTACCTGCTCTTCACCCGCAGCAAGAGCCCGGTGTTCCTCGGCTCTTCCTTCGCGTTCCTCGGGCCCATGTTCACGGCATTCGGCGGCGCGGCCTCCATGGCGGTGGGCTACGCCGGCCTCATCATCGGCGCGGCGATTGCGGGTCTCGTTTACGTAATCATTGCCCTGGTGGTCAGGTTCTGCGGCGTCAGGTGGATTGATAAGCTGATGCCGCCGGTCATCATCGGGCCCACGGTCGCCATCATCGGGCTGAGCCTTGCCGGCAACGCCATCGGCGACCTGATGACCTCCAGCGTGGAAGGCGGATCCGTGTATGTCTGCCTCATCTGCGGCCTGGTAACGCTCGCCGTTACGGTGCTGGTTTCCACCTACAGCAAGAAAATGCTGAAGCTGATCCCCTTCATTATCGGCATTCTGGCAGGCTATCTCTGCGCCAGCATCTTCGCCCTCATCGGCAGCGCCACCGGCAACAGTGCCCTCACCGTCATCAACTATTCCGCCCTGCAGAATATGGGCAGCTTCATCGCGCTTCCGCAGTTCAGCTTTCTGAAGGCAGACTGGGGCGGCGTGAACGGCGCCTACCTCCTGACGCTCTTCGTGGCCTATGCGCCGGTGGCCTTCGTGGTCTTTGCCGAGCACCTGGCCGACCACAAGAACCTTTCTTCCATCGTCGGGCAGAACCTGCTGGAAGACCCCGGCCTTGATAAAACGCTGCTGGGCGACGGAATCGGCTCCATGGTGGGCGCTTTCTTCGGCGGCTGCCCCAACACCACCTACGGCGAATCCATCGCCACGGTTGCCATTACCCGCAACGCCTCCACGGTCAGCATCTGGGGCGCGGCCTTTGCCTGCATCATCTTCTCCATGATCACCCCGCTGGTCTGCTTCCTCGAGACCATTCCCAACTGCGTCATGGGCGGCGTGTGTGTGGCGTTGTACGGCTTCATTGCGGCCTCCGGTCTCAAGATGCTTCAGCCGGTTGACCTCAACAAGAACCGCAACCTCTTCGTGGCCTCCATCATCTTCATCGTCGGCGTCGGCGGCATGACGGTCTCCTTCGGTGCGGTGGAAATCCGCACCGTGGCCTGCGCGCTGATTCTCGGTATCCTCACCAACGTCATGCTCTCCAAAGAGAAGGACGAAGACTGAGACATTACGGACATTCAGACCGGTCTGAAGCGCTCTCGCTGAAACGACATAAGACATAAAAAGACACAGGACCTCCGGTACATCCGGGGCCCTGTGTCTTTTGCGGTTTTGAGAGCTTTCGGCTGCGGGCCGTGCACTCTGTTGCCCTGCCGAGCCTTTCCGGTTACGCCGCTTTCGCGGAGGCGATTACTTCCTCCGGAATCCTGACTTCGCCGACCTCGTCATAGTCGGAGAACAGGAGGTTGAGCGTAAAATCATCGCAGCTGATGTCCATGCTGGAGAGCAGAGCAACAACGGCGTCAATCCCATCGGCGTCATCGGTGCCGGCCGCAACCTGTGAGCCCAGCTGAAGGAAGAGCGGGAACAGATTCTCCATCAGGGCGGAAAGGTCGAAGGTCACTCTTGAAATCAGACCCGTTTTGTTATCCACCGAAATGCTGACGGGGATGCTGCCCAGCGCGCTCAGGTCCGCTTCGGCGGGGAGAGGCTCATCCTGATCGGAATCGCTGATCAGAGCCTGCAGTTCTTCACCGCTGATGGTCCCGGAATAGACTGTCGCCTCAGATCCGTTCACGGTCTCAGTGCCGGACTTCTCGAAGAGCGCGGTGATTGTTGCAAGCTTCGCCAGGGATTCCCGGCTGAAGCTCAGGCCGGACCCGCCGGAAGTGCCCGGAACGTCAACGGTGTTCACGCTCCAGTTCTCACCGTCTGCTGAGCTGTAGATGTACAGCTCGTCTCCGTCCTGAATAAAGTAATAGTTTCCATCTACGTTCTGGTCCATCATCTGCATCCGGAACTCTCCGGCGCCAAGTGAGGGATCACGGTTGACGTCACCGGTTCCGCTCATGATGAAATCCAGATCCACGAGACTCTGTCCCATCATGCCGAGAGACATCTTCATGTCAACTTCACAGTCAACGTGAAAGCTCTCCGCTTTCTGCATCCTGCGGACAGTTTTTGCCGCGCTCAGGCTGCTGCAGGCGCTCAGGCTCAGCACCATAACCAGGGCAAGCAGTACGGCGATGCCTTTCCTTACAGTTCTCATTGCTACCTCCGGTTCTGTGTTGTAATCGTTCTATGTGTACCGGTCATACCGGGAGTTCATCATACCACATCCCTCGGGAGGTTACAATTTCCCGCCCGGAAAAATAAGAAAAAAATAACAGAATCCTCACAGTTTCGTCATAATGAAAACCGGTTTTTCTGTTTTTATACTTCTCAAAACTGATTTTTTACGCTATGCTATGGGCAGAAGGAACTCAGATCTTAAACACGGCAATCACGGAAGTCTGTATTCTGAACGGATTCCGGAACAAATCATCGGGAGGAAAACACAATGGCAAAGAAAAAGACAATTCTCGATCTTCAGCAGATGAAGGCCAACGGCGAGCGGGCCGCATGGATGGTAATCTATGACGCATGCCTGGCGGCCTTTGCCGAAGAAGTCGGCATGGACATGATTCTGGTAGGTGATTCCATGGGAATGATTATCTACGGTTATGAAGGCACCGTCCCGGTAACCATGGATATGTCCATTGCTCACTGCCAGGGCGTTCGCCGGGGCGCACCAAACACCTATCTCATCGGCGATATGCCTTTTGGCGCTTATCACGCCAGCACCGGGGACGCGGTCAACAATGCGGTACGCTTTATGAAGGAAGCCAATGTCGACGCCGTCAAGCTGGAAGGCGGCGTTGCGGTTGCAGACATAATCCGCGCCATTGCCAATGCCGGCATTGTGGTCTTCGGCCACATCGGTCTGACACCCCAGTCGAGCGCCGCCATGGGCGGGTTCAAAGTCCAGGGAAAGAATACTGCTACCGCCAAAGCTGTCATTGACGACGCAATTGCCGTCTACAGGGCCGGCGCCCGCACTCTGCTGCTGGAGGGGGTACCAGAGGAGACGGCCTCCTTCATCCACAGAATTCTCCCCATCCCGGTCTACGGTATCGGTGCCGGCGCGGACTGCGACGGGCAGGTGATTCTTGCGGCAGACGCCCTCGGCGTCTACAAAAACTTCACCCCGAAGTTTGCCAAAAAGTACTGCAATCTGGGCGAAGTCGCCACCCAGGGCATGCGGGACTACATTGCCGAGGTCAAGGCAGGGACATTCCCCGCTCCCGAGCATAAATACAGATTCACCGGCGATAAGGAGGAGTTTGCGGCTTTCCTTGCCGAGTATGAAAAGACTCTGGAACTCTGAGAGGGAAGGCGCAGCCGTGGCTGACTCTGTTCAGGCCTGACTGCCCGCGTGCAGAATCGCTTCCACCTGCTCGCGCTTTTCATACAGCACGCAGCCGCCCACATGCTCGCCGCTCAGAACGCCCTGCTCCTGCAGGCTCTGAAACAGCGGAGAGGCGATGGCTTCGCGCAGCGAAGTGTCCCGGATATTCACATCGGAATAAGGGGAGAAGGGGCAGGGCTCCGCGCCGCCGTGGGAGTTGATGTGGAAAAACTCGCGGCCGGCCGCCATGCAGCCGCCCATCGCCAGTTCATCCCCCGGGAAGGAGAGCAGCACCGCTTCGTTATAGTGTTCGCGCAGTTCCGCCAGGGCCGTTTTCAGATACTCCCGCTCCTGATCACCCGGCGCGAGATGCCGCGCTTCCTCCGTTACCGGGACAAATTCGATGAAGATGACCAGCTTGCAGCCCTGCTCCATGAGCGTGTCAAGAAAGGCCTGAGAGGTGACTTCCCGGATGTTCTCCGTAGTAACGGTAATCGATGCGCCGAAGATCAGGCCCTTCTCCCTGAACTTCTTCATGTTGGCATGCAGACGGTCGTAGATGCCCGCACCGCGGCGGGCGTCGGTAATCTCCCGGCCGCCCTCTATGCTCAGCACCGGGATCAGGTTGCGGCAGTCGTCTAGAAGCATGAAGTACCGCTCGTCGATAAAGGTACCGTTAGTGAAGACAGGGAAAATGATATTCTGCATTTTTCCGGCTGCTTCGATGATGTCGCGGCGGATCATCGGTTCGCCTCCGGCCAGCATGATAAAGCTGACGCCCAGCTCGTCCGCCTCCCGGAAGATGCGCAGCCACTCTCCGCTTGTGAGCTGTTCGACCGGCGGCTCATCGTTGGTGGCGTTGTTGCAGCGGGAATAGCAGCCTGCGCAGTGGAGGTTGCAGCTGGAAGTGATGCTGGCAATGAGAAAGCCCGGCACATGCAGGCCCTCCCGCTCCAGATCCATGCGTTTTTTGGAAGCTTTCCGGCTGGCCAGGGCAAACTTTGCCATGAAGGCGCTCTCCCTGGGTTTTTTCAGTGTGGCCTTCAGGGTGTCCGCCACAATGGCCTCCACACCCTGCTCAATATGCTTCTGCAGATCAAATTGCTGTTTCATGGCAAAAATCCTTTCCTGCTGAAATACAGGCATCTCCGGGGGAGAGTTTCGGGCTCACCCCCGGAGATGCGTGTTTTCTTACCTGCACCAGAAGTGCCAGGCCGGAGCCTTGGGCATCTCCGTACCCCTGATGAGGGCCAGGATCACCTTGCGGTGGATCCCCACGCAGCAGCCGCAGCAGAACAGGCAGCATGCCAGCAGCAGTTTCTTGCTCAGGCAGTTCTTTTTGCATTTTTTCATGATATCCATCCTCCGAAACAGACAGCTTTTAACGTTTCTCAGCCTGCAGGCTTTTTACAGGGCAGCCGCAACGGCAGCCTTGACTTCCTTCATGTCCATGGTGGGCTCGAAACGCGCGATGACCTTGCCCTCGCGGTCAATCAGGAACTTGGTGAAGTTCCATTTGATATAGGCTTTGTCGCCGAACTGCTTGTTGTTCATATCCGCAAACTTCTGCAGCGCGGCAAGCTTCAGTCCCTTGCCGAAGCCCTCAAACGGCTTCTCGGTGGCAAGCCAGGCGAAGAGAGGATCGGCGTTCTCTCCGTTGACGTCGATCTTCTTGAACTGCGGAAAGTCCGTGCCGAACTTCAGCGTGCAGAATTCATGGATCTCGTCGTCGCTGCCGGGAGCCTGATTGGCAAACTGGTTGCTGGGGAAGTCCAGGATCTCAAGGCCCTGATCCTTCATCTCCTTGTACATCGCCTCCAGCGGCTCGTAGTGCGGCGTGAAGCCGCAGCCAGTCGCGGTGTTCACAATCAGCAATACCTTGCCCTGATAATCCGACAGGCTGACATCATTTCCCTGCCTGTCCTTCACCGTAAAATCATACACTGTTTTCATTTGTCTTCTGCTCCTTTCAAATTTTGATGTTCCAGTAATTCGTACAGCAGCGCATACAGCGCCTGCGCCTTTTCCGCCGGAAGGGCAATGCAGCTTCCCACCTTCGCGGGGACGTCCTTTGCCTTCTCCTGTAAAGCCTTCCCTTCCACTGTCAGCGTAATGACCACCACGCGATCGTCGTCAGGGCTTCTGCGCCTCTCGACATACCCGGCCTGCTGCATCTTCTTGAGAAGAGGGGAAAGCGTTCCGTTATCCAGCATCAGTTTTTCACAGAGCTCACCGACCGTAAGGCCGTCTTTCTCCCAAAGCACAAGGAACACAAGGTATTGTGTATAGGTAAGGCCGAGTGGTTTTAGCCAGGGAGTGTAGAGGCCGATCACATGTCTTGAGGCGGCATAAAGCGGAAAACACATCTGGTTGCTCAGCTTCATTGCCTCATGATAATCATAGTCCACGGCGTTCACCTCCTGATCTGTTTAATACAATTATATTGTATCAAATATAAATTGAGCTGTCAAGTACAAAATCAAAAAAACCATAGAACATTCAACGTTCCTGTGAAAACATAAATCCTGTTTATCCTTTGGCGTTTTGAGCCAGCTGTGTTCAAATGGCATTCAAAGACGGTCACAGTTGTTCCCGACGTCTGTCCAATGCGGCGTTGCGGTAATATAGCACAATATCCGTCGCAACCATGGCAATATCGGCAAAGTAAAACCAGATGGAATAGGCCCAGACCCCGGTCCTTTGATAAGAAATCAGTTTTCCGAGCAGGCCGATCACATATCCGAATACTACGATGTATTCAAAAATAACGCTTTTCCCTTTTGCTGTTCGCGACTTTAAGGATTTCATGATGTTAAACGGCCAGGAGCAGCCGAAAGCCACCAGCATACCAATCTCACAAAGCTGAATAATATCCATTCTCTATTCTGTCCTCCTGTAAAACAGAGTCCCGATCCTGCTTTTCACCGCATGGATTTTCTGTCAGATTCCGTGCTTCATGGCAGGGTCAGTATATGCATAAACGTTTTATCCATGGCTGTTTCTCTTCCTGGATTAACGTCAGTAAAGAAACCGCTGAAACCATTGACGATTTCAGCGGTTTGGTCCGAGTGACTGGATTTGAACCAGCGGCCTCTTGAACCCCATTGGCCTCATGCGAAAATTTCATGGATAAAAAGTGCTCATTTTTACCAGAAATCGCTTAAAACCTAACTTAGAAATCCATAATTGTTCAGTCAGTTTTTTGTGTTTCGCCCTAATTCCAGTCAAAACTCCGGTCGGTCGGCCTCATTTTTCAAGTTTGATTCAAGAGGCCGGTTTTGAACCGGAGTTTTTCATGGCAAAAAATAACCGTAAAACCGGTGTGTTAGGAAGAATTAAGACCCGACTTTACGGTTCGTTTTTACTCGCCTTCAAGCTGCTCTACGCAGAATTTCTTCAGTGAAGGAATATCATTTTTTGCGGTTTCCCATACGATTGAATGATCAATCTTGCCATAACTGTGAACAACCAGATTGCGCATTGCCTTGATGGGGCCCCATTGAATTCTCTCCGATGTTGCCTTTCGGAATTCTTCGGAGAGGCCGCCGCTTAATTCGCCTATCTGGAAAATAGAGAAACAGACGGAGCGCTGATAATCCGGATCATTAAGGTAAACATCATAGGCGTCACCATATCGGGCGATTGTCTGCTCAATTGCATTGCAGTAATCGCGGATGTGTTTCAGCCGCTGAAGATCAGGTGTTTGCATACAGCCGAACCCTCTCTTTCATAACGGTATCTCTGAAATCAATATCACTCGGCATTGAACCGGATTGCATGATTGACCTCTCTGTAATGAGATCCAGGGGCTTGTCAAACAGCGATTCCAAATCGCAGTAGAGAGCTCCAAGCTTGAAAAGCGAAGTTAATTCTGTGCCGGTGGTATCAACAAGGAAATCCAGATCGCTGTCTTCATCGGCTTCGCCCCGGGCATAGGAGCCAAACAGATAAAGTGCCGGAATGTTGTATTTCTTGGCAACAGGCCGGACACGCTGCTTAATTTCACTGATGGAATAAACCATAGCAAGGCTCCTTTCTCAAGATTTCATAATCATTATAATGGAATACAAATCTGTTTTCAAGAATGATTTTCACACCAGATCATCAAAGCGGCTGGTCGCTCCGACCTCAGCGTCCCTCGGCTCCGCCCCTCCGCGGATTCTTCCGGAGGCTCGTTTCGTCTTCGCGGGCTCCATCTCCATCGCTTCCCTCACATCCGTGCCGAAAGCTCTTCCATTCCGCCGCTCGTCCTCTTCCCGTCAAAGCTCGCTTTGCCGGGAACCCTGTGCGGCTGAACCCGCTGCGGTTCTCCGCCTTCAGCCGCTTCGACCTCCGCTCCTTATTCCGCTCCGCTTCGCCGGCGCTCCGGCACAGCTCCTCTCCGGCTGGCAGACACGTTCGCAGGCTCTGTGACTGCCAGCCTCGTTCCGCTGCAGCCTTCGCGTTCGGCTCGCTTCGTCCTCGCGGGCTCCATCTCCATCGCTTCCGTCACATCCGTGCTGAAAGCTCTTCCATTCCGCCGCTCGTCCTCTTCCCGTCAAATCTCGCTTAGCCGGGATCCCTGTACGGCTGAATCCGCTCCGCTCCTTCGCCTCCGGCCAACCCGGCTCCCGCTCTGTCGTCGGCCAGGCGCTCTCCCGCTTCGCTCCCTGGAGCCAGACCGACTCCGCCGCTCCCGCCGGATTGACCTCCGGCTTGTTGTCCGCTTCACTTCGTTCCGCTCAAATACCCGCCCACCCCGGCCGGTCTTTTCCTGCGCTTATTTTCCTTTCGCTTCACCGCCCTGCGCCGGTGTGCTCCAGCGTTCCGCTTGCGCAGGAGGGCGCAGGCGCGTCTCCGCTCCAGTCCACGCTGCTCCGGGAAAGACCGGTCTCCCTCAGGTTTGCCTGCCCTTTGGTCCTGCCTCCGCCACGCTTGCTCCGCGGGCGCCCGACCTTTGTTCGCTGTGCTCGCTGCGCCCTGGGCCGCGCTCCGCTGCGCTTCGGCTCCGGCAGAACCGCGGGCAGACCGTTTCTGGCAGACCTGTGACTATTGTAGATAGGAACTACTAAAACCCAGGTACTTATATGGTTGATTTTGAATTACCATTCACTTATAATAATGTCATAATATTTCGGTCAATTAAGGTACAATCTGTTATCAGTGAGAGTTTGGTAAACCTGTGGCATCATGAGGTGATACTATGAAATACTGCGCATATTGCGGTGCCAGTCTTCCGGACGAAAGTGTTTTCTGTCCGCAGTGCGGAAAGCGCTGTGTTGAGAGCACACAACATACACCTGCGGAGCTTTCGCATTCAGAGGAACCTGCGGCAGTGCAGCCCGAAACGCAAGCGTCACAGACTGATAATGAAAACAAGAAAAGAGTACATGGCTTTTTCTCAGTAAAAAGGAACAGGATAATTGCTGTAGCCGCCGCGATTATTCTGGCAGTAGCAGCTGCAGTTTTCCTTCTTGCAGGAAACCGCAGTTCCTCCGGTGTTCCTTCCGCAGTCATGAACAGCCGCAACTCCGTTGTCAGGGTTGTTTCTGAATACTATGACGGTACTGCTACAGGTTCAGGGTTTGTTGTTCAGAATGATCGGAACAACACCTACATTATTACCAATGCCCATGTTGTGGAAGATTCTCCGCATACGGTTTATATTCTGCATAACAACAAAGAGTACAGTGCAGATATCTATGCAATAAACACAAAGACAGATCTCTGTATCCTCAGGACAGATCAGGCCATTTCAGCAAAAGCGCTCCCAATTGTGGATTCGGATGCCAGGCAGGGAACGGCCGTATATGCGGCAGGTTATCCCGGTGCGGCAGATAATTTCTCAGACAACTATCTGGATAGCAGTGTCGACAGCATCACGATTACAAATGGAATCGTCAGTGCAGTAAGGAGCACAACAATCGTTTCCTATGGCACGCCTGTTACGCTGCTGCAAATCAATGCCGCTATCAACCATGGCAATTCCGGGGGTCCCCTCTTTAATGAAAGCGGGAAGGTCATTGGTATAAATACTTATGCGGCCTTTGACTCGCAGGGGATCTTTGCTGCTATTGCCGCATCAGAGTTGACAGGCTTTATTCGCTCCAACAACCTGACGTATAAAACCTCAAATGGTCTACAGTTATGGCTGATTCTCCTGCTGGCAGTTGCTGCCGCTCTCGTTGTTGCCGTTATATTATTTGTTGCAAGGTCCAAAGGCAGAGAAAGCAAGAAGGCAACATCTGCAGTCAAGGTGGCATCCGCGCCGGAAAAGAAAAAAGGCAGCAGAAGGGCGCCCACCATTATTGCGGCGGCTGCAGTTCTGCTTGTCGCGGTTCTGCTCTTCTCCGCACCATTTGTCCTCGCCAGGGCAGGTAACTTCAGTTTGGCTGGCAAACTCGTTCTGATCCCTTCCCTGACGAAGACCGTTGATGAACATCTTGCGGATTACATTATTGCTGGTTGCAAACTGGAAGACGGTGATTATACCGGCGCAAGTAACATTTTCCAGACGCTGCCGAAGAATTATCTGAATACTGCCGAGCTTGTTAAAGAATCCGAATACCGGAGAGCACTGAAACTGGCGGATAACCAAGAGTGGGATGACGCAGTTAAATATATGACCAGCCTCGGCAAAACCGGCTATAAGGACTCAGCAGAACAGGTGCTTAAGATACGATACCGCAAGGCAATGTATTATCTGGAAGAAAAAGGAAATGAATTGGCAGCATATGAACAGTTAAAAGCTCTTTCTGACGTCGGTTATGACAAAGCAACTGCTCAGATGGAGATACTGCGCGAGGCAATTTATCAGGATATGATAGCGTATTATCAGGCGAAAGATTACGATAAAGCCTATGAAAGAAGCTCGATTATAGGAGACTACAAAGACACGGAGGATTATAATCTGCTGTTGTACCTCAGACGCAGCAAATTGTCTTTCACATATAAAAACAACAGTTATTACATGGATTATGCAGAGGACAGACAGAAAATAGTAGGTTTAGTCGAAAAGATGGGCAATATTGAGGGCGCCATGGATGCGCTGGTGGGTTCATATAGAATTGCGGAGGAATTTCTCCGCGGAACCTGGAAAACCAAGACCGGGGGGTACTATTTCAAAATTGATAAGGAAGGCAGTGCCAGTTATAACATACCCTTGATAGAGAAAAACAAGAAGTATTATGCAATTGAAAACGGACAATTAATCCATTTTAATGCTTATACTACGGAAAAAGGGTCTGTCGTTCAATATACAATTCATCCGGTTTCTCATGACGTTATCAAGATTTATGCCCATAAAGACGGCAAAACATATACGCTTTACAGGCAATAAACCCATCTGGATTTCAGATGCGCTCTTAACTGGCGGCGGTGGGAGACTGCCATAGGATGCCTTCTGAACTTAGGGGCCGATGAAACGCCGATCCCTTCCGTTAGACCATGCCCCCCTGTGGTTGGCAGCGAAAGAATTCTTTCGCCGTCTCTCACAGGGGGAGATTCTTTTTTGCCGAAAGTTACTGTTTTCGACCTTCAATGACCTCCACCCTTATGTAGTGTCTGCTTCAAGAACTGAAAAGCCAGAAAAACTGGGACAATTCAGCCTGTT
>CAZBXX010000066.1:0-12369 GCA_964495965.1 uncultured Oscillospiraceae bacterium
ACGACGGGCATGTAGGTGAACAGCGGGGACAGAGGGTTGGTGATGGAGTCGCCGATGCGGTACACCACCTGGGTGATGGCCGGGTCGTAGCCCATCAGCATCATCATCGGCACGAAGACCGGCGCCAGAATGGCCCACTTGGCGGAAGCGGAGCCGATGAAGATGTTCACAATGCAGGAGACCAGGATCAGGCCGATCATCAGCGGGATGCCGGTGAAGCCGATGGCCTTCAGGCCGTTGGCGCCCGCGATGGCCAGGATGGTGCCCAGCTTGGAGACGGAGAAGAAGTTCGTGAAGATGGAAATGAAGAAGCACATGAAGACGTAGTTGCCCATCTCAGCGAAGCCCTGGGAAATGTCCGCCCAGAGGTCTCTGTCGCTCTTGTACTTGCCGATGGCAACGCCGTAGCAGACGCCCGGCACAAAGAGGGCGAGGGTAACCGTCCACACGATGCCCTTGGTAAAGGGTGCGGCGGAGTTGGTCAGAGAGCCGGTTTCATCCGCCAGAACGCCGGTGAAGCAGAGCACCAGGAGAACGGCGAGGAAGACCAGGAAGCCGATGCCGGCAGCCCGCAGACCCTTCTTCTGGATCGGGGTAATGTTGGCAGCGTTCTCGTCAAAGTCGTGCTTGGCCAGCTCTTCCTTGGTGATGGGGAAGCGGGGCACCATCACCTTTTCCACCAGGATGGTGCCGGCAATGGTCAGCAGAATGCAGGATACAATCAGGAAGTACCAGTTGATGGCAATGGACTGGCTGTAGTTCGGGTCAATCATCTTTGCGGCGGCTTCGGTGAAACCGTAGGCCAGCGCATCGGAAAGGCCCAGGATGAGGTTGGCGCAGAAGCCCGCAGCCACAGAAGCAAATCCGGTGTACACGCCCAGCAGCGGGTGACGGCCGATGGACATGAACAGGATGGCGGCCAGAGGCGGCAGCACGATGAAGCCCGCGTCACCGGCAACATTCAGGTTGATGCCGAGGAAGACGACCACCATCGTTACGATCCAGCCCTTGCTTTTGCCGAGGAAGCGCTCCATCAGGGCTACCAGGAAGCCGCTCTTCTCAGCGGCGGTGGAACCGATGACCGCAACCAGGACCATTCCAAGGGGAGCAAAACCCGAGAAGTTGGTGATGACATTGGACCAGAGGTACTGGATGCCGTAGACGGAGAACAGGTTCACCGGTGTAACGGTTTCTCCGTTGGCGGGGTTGACCACGCTGACATGCAGAGCGCTGCACAGCCAGGAGACCAGGACCACGATTACCGCCAGATACAGGAACAGGGTAATCGGATCCGGCAGTTTGTTACCGGCCCGCTCGATGGAGTCGAGCATCCGGTCAAGTCGACTCTTACCGGGGTCGACTTCTTTCTTCTTTTTTGCCATGTGGATTCCTCTCTTTCTCTGTTTCTTACGCTAAAGGAATAAAGAACAAAGTTACTATACTACACAGGCGTCTGATTTGCAAGATTTTTTAATAATCTGTGAATAAAAAATACGAATCGAATAGCTTATTTATATCATCTCCGTATGGAGATCTGAGCCCCATCCGAAGCTTATGACCCGATAAACCGCAGACTCAGTGCGATCAACAGCTGGCCGATGTAATACAGCCCGATATTTGTCACACGCAGGCTCTGTTTCGTCTCAGGGCCAAAAGTGTTCAGAATCAGAACAATGTCGCTTACCAGGAAGAACACGGCGCCTGCCGCAAAAAGCCCGGTGAATGCGGACGGTGCGGAAAGCAGATTCCCGATGGCGATACAGTTAAGCAGCATAATGGCCCCTATGTAAAACACGCCGAAAATCTTGAAGGCTTTCTTTGCAGTAATCTGCTTAAATATCCAGACCATCAGCAGTGCCGTCAGCACAATGCCGACGGCAATACAGGCGATCGGTCTGGCAGAGAGAGGCAGAACAGCAGCCAGATACAGAACATGCCCGCTCAGAAAGACAAGGATCCCCACCAGGAAGATCAGCTGACCCTTCTCCTGAAAAACCCAGCGCAGGTTCAGGAGAACATCCGCTATGCAGCCGAGGATCAGACCGGTAACGACAAGCTTTGCCAGCTGTGTGCCCGGGCTGCAGATCATGCCGAGGATTACAAAACAAAGCGAGGCCAGCCCCTTCAGCACGACAGCCGGAACATAGTTTCCCCGGCTTTCCTGCTTCAGAAACAGCGCAGCCAGGGCAAGACACAGAATAATCAGCACGAACATGCTTAACACCCTTTCTCTGTTTTTTTCCATTTTACTTCAGTTGCTTCTGTTTGGCAAATAAAAACTTCAGTTTATCCGGTTGCATGTATCGTTTTCTGCGTAAACAAAAGGCAGAAATGCAAAGCGGCAGACCGGACAACCTGAGTCGCAGGCCAGTCCGATCTGCCGCTGTATGATGTCAACCGAAGCACGGTCCCGTTTTTGCTGATACCATCATGCTCTCGAAACTCCCGGCCCTCTGGCCGGTACCGAACCCGGTGATGTTCTGCTTCAATCTGTTCTGGAGGAAAGGATTTCCCCACTGTATGCATCGATCCTGTATTCGTAATCTGTTCTCCCGCATTCAAAATCGACCTCGTACCATGAGGAACTGGCAGCGCGCTCCAGTTCGACATCGACATCCACGATCTGATCTCTTGTCAAGCCGGCGTCTGCGATGGCAATTTGAAGGGCTGCGTCTTTTCCGATTTTTTTCTCGCCGCCGAATGCACAGCCGCACAGCACAGCAGCAAGGGCGAGAATCAGCAGTACACATTTTTTGGCTTTATTCATGTTATTCTCCTCCTGTGTAAATCATTCTGCTGCTTTCGTCATGCGGCAGCAGGCGCGTTTTCCTCACCGCAGCCGGGGAAACGCAGTGCTTCCTCAGCCGGCACCGGCTCCGTGCTGATTCCTGCAACAGTGCCTTCATCGGCGGCCACATAGAATTCATACCGCAGATACGGAGTCCATAACACGATATGGAAAAAGCCATTGTCACAGCTGCTGCTCAGGCAGCGATACTCATCGTTTTCAATACCGGCATCATTCAGGGCGACGTTCAGCGCCTGCCTGCTGGTCATACGGTTCATCTTCACAGTGTTCATGATTCAGTCTCCTTTTTTTTGAGTGTTTTCATACAGTTGACGCATGAACACGGAAAAGGTTACACAGAAAAAAAAAGAATGGAAGAGCGGTTTTGACACACTCTTCCATCTATGGCTTCGTTATCTCAGTTCGTTATCTCAGTTCGTTATCTCAGATCAACATCCCGGATTACCGTATATCCGGAGTTTGCGTTTACTTCGATTTCATATTCACTGCCGTTGGCATCCTCGAACTCTACCTTGTACACGTAGACCGCGTCGAAAATGCTGCCTGTATAGCGCAGGTGCCGGTGGGCATAGTCCACATAGAATGTAGAGGCGCGCTCCTCTCCGACCTGTTCGACGAGGCAGGCATACGCCGCCTGCACGGCTTCTTCTTTCGTAAGCTTCAGCTTACCGGAGGCGGAGACGTTGGACGGAATGAAGAGGATGGCGCAGACAATTGCGGCAATCGCGAGCAGGCTGCACAGCACAATAACGACCGTGCGGACCAGAGTCTTTTTGTTAAAGGCTTTTCTCGCTTTCTGAACGGTTTCCGCTTCCGCCTGACCGATTCCGGGAGACGACAGCCCGGGATTGTCCAGAATCGCGCTGATTTTGCGGACATTTTCAAGCTCACGGGCTACAAATGCCGCTTCCTCGTCTGTTGCGGTCCCTTCCCGCAGCTTCTGATAGGCTTCTTCAAAATTCATTGGTCTCCCTCCATGATCATCCTGAGTTTTTCGCGTGCTCTGCATAGCAGAACCTTGATGTTCGTTTCACTTTTTCCCGTAATCTCCGAGATGCTCTTGACCGGGAGCCCGGAAAAATAAAAGAGCGTTATGACTTCCTTCTGTGTGTCAGGCAGCAGGCCGATCGCCCGGTACAGGGAGCGGTATTCCTCCTTGCGGATGATGCTCTCAATGACTTCTTCCCGGTCGTCCGCCAGTTCTTCGGGGATCTCTTCCCCCGTAAACCTGCTGTTTTTCCGGCAAGTGCTGATGAATTCGTTCCGGCAGACGGTCAGCAGCCAGGGCTTGAAGTTCCGGACTGAGTCATCCGCCAGAGTCAGCGCCTTGAAAAAAGCGTTTGAAACGATATCCTCCGCCACCGTTTGGTTCCGGCACAGGGAGATCGTATAGAGCAGCGCCTCATTATAGTATTGAGAAAACAGCTGATCAACAATATCTGTCTTCATAGGCTTATCATTGCAACTTTCCTGGTAGTCCTGTAATAATGACGCAGGCAATGGAAAAAGGTTACAGGAATTCCCTGAAAAATTCTTTTAAAAATATAGTGGGCAGGATCATCTTCCTGCCCGTTGGTCATTTTTGATTTTATTCGCCATGATGGCGGCGGCAGCCGTCATCGCCTTCCTGATGGCCGCAGTCGAGACCTTTGCCATGGTGATGACCGCACTCGTGCTCCCCGCCATGGTGATGTCCGCATTCATGTCCTTCACCGTGATGGTGACCGCATTCATGTCCTTCTCCATGATGGTGACCGTGGTGATCACATTGTGCGTTGGGATCAAACTGCAACGTGCCCTCAGCAAGCGCTTTGGCTGCTGCATCAGCAGAACCGGATACACCGCCGTAAAGCATGATACCCGCCTCGGCCAACGCGTTCCGTGCTCCCATGCCGATGCCGCCGCAGATCAGGGCATCCGCCTGCGCGGCATTAAGGAAGCCGGCTAATGCGCCATGCCCGCTCCCGTTGGTAGCGACGATCTGTTCGGAAACGATCCTGCCATCCTCCACATCATAGAGCTTGAACTGTTCTGTGTGCCCGAAGTACTGAAAGATTTCTCCGTTTTCGTAAGTTACTGCGATTCTCATACTCTCCGTTCCTTTCTGAGGTAAATTCAATGCTTCCTGATCACTGAGGCGATAATTCCCTCCCCGGATCACGAGCTGTTTTCCGTCTGTCAGAGCCTCTGCAATTTTACGCCTGGCACTGTCATAGATGGCCGTTACGGTAGTGCGGGCAACGCCCATCCTTTCAGCGCACTGCTCCTGGGTCATTCCTTCGCGGTCCAGCAGGCGAATTGTCTCAAACTCGTCCAGACTCATCACAACAGGCTCGCAGCCCGTCTCCTCCTCGGGAGAAAACACCCAATGATCCGGATAACCGCCGATCCGGCGGCAGCGCGGTTTCCTGGGCATATCTGCACCTCATTTCTGACTTATGTCACAAATGATAATACCACAGTTTTGGACATATGTCAAGAATATTCAATTGACAATGACACCTCTCTGTGGTAGATTCAGCGGCGAATCACAGTAAAGCGAGGACACCGACATGTTTTCTTATATCTGGCCAATCGCATTGGCAATCCTCTCAAATGTTCTCTATCATATTTGTGCAAAGTCCACACCAGAAAGCATTCACCCTTTTGCATCTCTTACAATCACTTATTTGTTCGGAGCCCTGGCTTCTTTTGCCCTTTACTATATCCTTGTCCCTCATGGTAATATCATAAGAGAATTCAGCAAATTGAATTGGGCCCCTGTCGCCCTTGGGATAACGGTTGTCGGCCTTGAGGGCGGATGGCTCTATGCGTACAAAGTCGGTTGGCAGGTGAATACCGGTTTCATCGTCCAGAGTGCAATTGTTTCTGTGGCTCTGCTGTTTGTAGGCTTCTATCTTTATCGCGAAGCACTTACGTGGAACAAACTGCTCGGAACTTTAATTTGTCTGATTGGTCTTGTCTTTATTAACCTCAACTGAATACCTGCAATAAACGGATTGAGTTTCTGGACGCGAACTCTCCCTGCTGAACGGGAAAACAAAAAACGGCAGACCGGGCAACCTGAATCACAGGCCAGCCTGATCTGCCGTAACATGGTGTCACCCGGGTTTATCCCGGTATTTTGGGGTTTTCTGAAGCATCAGAGAAGAGATTTTCCAATTGCCTTTTGGAATAACAGAATCCTCCGCCGGGGAAGAGAAGTAACCATGGCGGAGGATTGACGCATTTCAGAAGACTCTGTCTCCATTCTTCACTTTTTCCGTCGGTCTTAGCAGGACAACACCCTGCTCGGATTCTGTTCCGAGAATCCTGACCTCGCTTTTTACACTGCCGATATGCATCGGAGTCAGATTCACGCAGCAGATCACCTGTTGCCCGATCAGGTCTTCCGGCCTGTAGAGTGTGGTGATCTGCGCCGATGATTTTTTGATTCCGATTTCATTTCCGAAATCAATGGTCACCACATAGGCCGGATTTCGGGATTTTTTGTTATCCTTTACCTCGAGCACCGTACCGGCTCTCATCTCAACCCTGTCAAATGTTTCAATGTCTATCATCTTCTATGCTCCTGTGCGTTGCCGTTTCATCGGCATCTTCTCTGTGTTGAGATTGTATACAAGCAGAGCGATCATAATCAGAATAAAGCCTGTAATCTTTGCCGCGCTGATTTCTTCACCCGCAATCAGCACGCCCATTATGCTTGCGGTCAGCGGATTGACAGCGGTGAAGACCGCCGCGGTTTCAGCAGGTACATATTTCTGTCCCACCGGCTGAAAAGCAAACCCGAAGCAGCTGCACAGAAGCACCAGTGCGATCATCATGGACCACTGCCCGCCTGTCCGGGGCAGTTCGAAGCTTCCGGTACAAAGGGCAACAACAAGACTGAGAAGCCCCATTGTCCCGAGCTGCACAATGCCGATGGCAACCGGCTCCGCATTGCGGGTGACTCTTTCCGTCATCATGATACAGGCGGCATAGGTCATCGCCGCAAATACAATCAGCAGAATGCCCAGCCCTTTCCCGCCTTCGGTACCCTGGGCGACGGACAGAAATCCGACCCCGGCGACTGCCAGCAGGGCGCAGAGAACGGTTTTTCTTCTGGGCATGATTCCGGTCAGAACCGCCACATAGATCGGAACCAGCACAATAGCCATGTTCTCGATCAGTGCGGCAATCCCGGTATCAATCAGCCGCAGCCCGTACATTTCAAACATCATGCATACGGTATACATCACGCCGAGAAGCACACCGCCCCGGAAGCTCGCGCTGTTGCAGTGCCTCAGCTTTGGAAAGAACACCACCGCCAGCACCAGAAACGCAAGGAGAAACCGTACGGCGAGCACGCTCATCGGCGACATCTCCTGAAGCAGTACCTTTGAAAAGAGAAACGATGTCCCCCTTGCCGCAAAGACGGAGATCAGCAGCAGTTTCGCGCTGCGGGTACTCATCAGCGTTCCAATCCTGTCACGGTCAGGAACCTACGGAGTCCGGCATCAGCGGATGCATAATCCAGCCGTATGGAGTGTGCCAGCGCACCAGAGGCAACAAGAGCAGCAAGCAGAGAGAATACGCCCAGTGTTTCGGCACCTGTCTGGATCCAGAACACTTCCATGAGCACTGCGGTTACAAGCATGGCTGCACTGAGAAAAAAGCTGCCTTTGTTTTTCATCAGAATGACTCCTTTCCGTTATCTCTCATGTTTTATGGCCTGTGTTTCTTTCTTCTTGACGGCATGATAACATGCCATTATAATAAAGTAAAGCGAATGTTCATTAAAATCATTTTAAGTAAAACTGAAAGGAAAGGCAATGGAAACCTCCCGATATAAAGCATTTGCCGCTGCAGCTGAGACCGGCAGTCTCTCCCGAGCGGCAGAACGTCTCTGCTATTCTCCCTCCGGCGTCAGCCAGCTGATCAGCGCGCTGGAAGCGGATCTGGGCTTACCGCTGCTGATCCGTACCCGCCGGGGTGTTTCACTTTCCCAGGCAGGCGAGGCGCTTCTGCCGGCAATCCGCTCCCTGCTGCAGCAGGAAGAGAGAGTATTCCAGCTTGCCTCGGAGCTGAACGGCCTTATTGCCGGCGAGATCCATATTGCCAGCTATTCCAGTGTCTCTTCTCACTGGCTGCCGAAAATCATCAAGGAGTTTCAGCGGGATTATCCGCATGTCAGAATTCACCTGATGGAGGGCATCCGGCAGGAGATTCTTCTCTGGCTGGCGGAGTCCCGCGCGGATATTGCCTTTGTCAGCGCCGTGGAAGGCAGTCCGTATGACTGGATCCCTTTGCGGGACGATCCCATGATCGCGGTACTGCCAAAGGATCATCCCCTCGCAAACGAAAATGCCTATCCCCTTGCGGAGTGTAACAGAGAGAAGTTCATCATGCCCGCAATGGGAAAGGATGAAGATGTCGAAGAACTGTTTGGCCGGTTTTCCCTCGATCCGGAGATCGCCTATTCCACCAACGAGTCCTTCGCAGCTTTCGCCATGATCGAGAACGGGCTCGGCATGACGATCACGAACCGTCTGATCACGGAAGGCTACCGGTCTGATGTGGTGAAACTCCCGCTCGATCCCCCGCAGCACATCAGCTTTGGAATTCTGATCCCGAACAGGGATGCCATTTCGCCTGCAGCAAAGATGTTTGTACAGTATGCGGAACGGATCATCGGAATATAAGACCACCGCTTGCTTATCCCGGAATCAGAATACGGGCTCCTTCCGCCAGAGCATTCACGGCAAAGGAGATCGCCGCAATAAACGCAATCAGTCCCAGCATCCAGAAAACGGTGGCGGCAGCGCTCTGGTTGTGCACCCGGAAGAACGGATACGGTCCGTCAAAGGTCCGCTTCCAGTTCATATCCAGCATAATGAGACCGTATGCCGTCGTTACCGCTACCGGCAGGATCCAGATACTGCTGTGCGGTTCCCACAGAACATATGACAGGACCGACAGAATCGGGCACAGAGTATGGTGATACAATCCGTTGCCTGTCAGCATCAGGGTTTTAAACCCGCCGCCCATAGGCACCAGAACACAGAGCGTAATCAGGAACGTCATTGTCAGCATGCAGGAACTCAGGTACCGCAGCCAGGCCGCCGAGGCGCCAAAAATGAGAAATGCCGCTGAGGACAGGACGGTTATAAGATTGGAAATCTGCGTATAGAAGGCGAAGATCTTCCAATGCCGGTCGGAAATGCTGATGCGCAGCCCAAGGATCTCCAGCAGAATCACAAGAATATTTGCTGCAACCGCCATCCTACAGATTCTCCCAGTCAATGCGTTCTTCCCTGTAGAAGTACTCCCGATCCCGGTCTGATATTTTGCGCAGGACGCGGCATGGATTGCCGACTGCAACAACGTTGTCGGGGATGTCACGCGTGACAACACTTCCGGCACCGATCACACTGTTTTTTCCTATTTGGATCCCCGGAAGAAGAATGACGCCTGCGCCGATCCATGCATTTTCTCCAATCCGGACATCCTTGTTATACTGAAGCCCGCGGGCCCGAAGATCCGGCTCAACCGGGTGGTTCGCAGTGGTAATCACCACATTTGGTCCGAACATGACCATGTCCCCCACATAAATGTGGCCGTCATCCACGAGGGTAAGGTTGGCATTGATATAGATTCCGGATCCAAGGTGGAGATGGTGCCCGCCCCAGTTGGCCCGAAGCGGAAGCTCAATATAGCAGTTATCTCCGCATTCTGCGAAGACCTCATGCAGATACTGCTGTTTCCTTTCATAATCGGAGGGTTTCAGCTGATTGAATTCCCACAGCCTGTCCTGAAAAGGGACCTGCTCCTTCATGATTTCAGGATCACCCGGATCATAAAGCAGGCCTTTTTCCATTCTCTCGTATTGCGTCATCCCCGGATCCTCCTCCGCAAATTCAGAATACTCGTGACGGAGTATACCACAATTCACGTGCCTTCGGAAGGGGCTTTCTTGCCTCCTAACCCCTATAACTAAAGCTCCCATTTCGGCTGAGGGTGGAACACCTCTGACTGTTTTTTCAGAATTCTGCTTTCACCTCGCCGGCCAGGGGCTCTCATACGGTCCATTTCTTGAAAATATGGCAAAAATAATACCACCCGGTCTTTAAAACCTGGCAGTGAACTGATATAATCTCTGCTAGAAACAGCAAGGCAAACCCCTGCAGAATTCGCATACATGATGTAATTTGTAAAGGAAGGTTTTATCCTTCTATTACATCATGACTGCGGCTCGTTTGTGGGAAATGGCTCGACAGTTATGGGAAAGGAGGAAAACGAGCCCGAAGGGGCTTTTTCTTGTAACTGTAAGTTTCGTTTTATGAAAGGAGCCATTAACTATGGAAATCACGTATTCGCAATGTGGGGACTATCTCATTCCCAATCTTGTTCTTGCTGAGGAAGAGCAGCAGCCAGTTGGAAAGTTTGGTCGCATGCGCAAGCGGTATCTGAAAGAACATCAACCGGTCGTATATTACAATCTTCTGTTGTCCGGCAAGCTGAATCAGCATCTTGCCGAAATTGATCAAACCTGCATGGACTGGATCGAGCTGATTACCCAGCAGATGAAGGTCCAGGAAGGCGCAACCGAAGCTCTCAAAGCCACCAATCAGATGGAATGGGTCAGGCGAATGAACAGCATCCAAAACCGCGCAGAAGAGATCGTACTAAGTGAGCTCGTCTACGCATGAGGAGGCGTCAGGATGCAGATTCTGGAAGACCTTTATATAGGCAATGTGCGGCCCGGAGAGCGGATGTTCAAGCGAAACAGCCAGTACGCAAAGGCATTAGTAAAGGAATCAGATATAACGCTTGATTGGAGGAAAGAAAATGAAAGTGCTGCTTATCAATGGCAGCCCGCATGAGAATGGCTGCACCTATACCGCCCTGTCCGAGGCGGCGAAGACGCTCAGCGAGGAAGGGATCGGGACAGATTTCTTCTGGATCGGGAAGAAGCCCATTGCCGGCTGTGCGGGCTGCGGAGCCTGTGCGCGGCTGGGAAAGTGCGTTTTTGATGATAAGGTCAACGAGTTCACCGCGCTGGCAGAGGAATATGACGGCTTTATCTTCGGCTCGCCGGTGTACTTCTCCGGGATAAACGGGGCGCTGATGAGCTTTATGGACCGGGCCTTCTTCTCCGGCCCGAGACGGGAAAAGAATCCTTTTGCTTTTAAACCCGCTGCCGCGGTGGTCTCCGCGCGGCGCTCAGGCACGACCTCGGCACTGGATCAGATGAACAAGTACTTCCTCCACGGGCAGATGATCGTCCCCGGTTCCCGCTACTGGAACATGGTGCACGGCAACACGCCCGAGGAAGTGCTGCAGGACGAGGAGGGGCTGCAGATCATGCGCGTTCTGGGACGCAACATGGCCTGGCTGCTGAAACTCAAGGAAGCCGGAGCGGCGGCAGGCATCCAGCTTCCCGCACAGGAGGAGCGGCGCATCGCCACGAACTTCATTCGTTGAGGGGGTTAAACTATGCTGCTCAGACAGATCGAATACTTCCAGGCGGTGGTAGAGCAAAACAGCTTCACCGCGGCGGCGGAGCAGTGCAATATCTCCCAGTCCGCCATTTCCCAGCAGATCCAGGCCTTGGAGGCGGAGCTGGGCGTCCAGCTTTTGGAGAGGCATCGGCGGAAATTCAATCTTACGCCAGCTGGAGAGTTATTCTATAAACGCAGCGTGGTGCTGACTGCGGATCTGGAACAGCTCAGGCGGGACACACTGCGTATCGCACGCTCAGGCGGGAAAGAGCTGAACCTCGGAACGCTCATCAGCTACAGCGGGGACGGGTTCAACCACGCCATCGCTGCCTTCTCGGAGCTTCATCCGGAGATCGAGTTACATGTAACGGTCGGCAACCACGAGGATCTGTTCGACGGTCTGCGCTTCGGCAAGCTGGATCTTGTGCTCAACGACCAGCGCCGGGCCTTCTCCGATGAATACGTCAACCTGATCCTCTCTGAGAGCAAATGCTATATGGAGATCGCCTCGCACAATCCGCTGTCCCATCTGGAAGGCATCGAGATCGCCGATCTGAAAAACACGCCCTGCATTCTGATTGCCTCCGCCGAACAGCGTGAAAACGAGCGGAGCTATTACCGGGACGTGGTGGGCTTTCGCGGCGAGTTTCTGTTCGCGGAGAATCTGCAGGAGGCGCGCGTGATGGTCGTGGCCAACAAGGGCGTGCTGCCTGTTGAGCTGAACGATGACGACAGCTATTTCGGCTCCGCCATGAAGCGGGTGCCGCTGCTGCGAAACGGCGGGCAGATCACACGAAACCTATGCGCTTTCCGTAAAAAAGAGAACGACCGTGCGGTGCTTCGGGAGTTTGAAGAACTTCTGGTCGAACGCTTCAAATAAGTTGTACTTATCAAATACCCTCCGAAATTTGAATTGATTCGGAGGGTGTTGTTTTTTTATAATAGGCACAGAAAGCAGCAAAGGAGCGGTAAACATGGCGATTACTGAATTCTCAAAAGCCTATCACGAAAAGATGTTTCCCGGCTACGTCTCGAAGTTTCTGGAGACCGACCCGGAGTTTATCGAGCGCTTTGACAACT
>CAZBXX010000067.1:0-12349 GCA_964495965.1 uncultured Oscillospiraceae bacterium
ATCGATGCGCCCGAGAGCGTGCACCCCGAAGCGGAGAAGAATACGCCGGAAGGCAGCCTGGCGGCGCAGCGACTGCGGGAGCTGACATCAGGGCGCCGGGTGACGCTGGAATATGATGCGCAGCGGACCGACCGCTACGGGCGGACGCTGGCCTATGTCTATCTGGACGGAACGCTGCTGCAGGACCGGCTGCTGTCAGAAGGGCTTGCACGGACCATACCGCTGGAGCCCAATACCCGGTATGAGGATCATTTTGCCCGGCTGGAAGAGAAGGCGGAAAAGGAAGGGGCCGGCTTCTGGGGGACCGGTTTCTTTTCATCCGGTTCCGGATAAAACAGAAAAGCCCGCCCCGGAACTTCCGGCAAAAACCCTTGCAATTCCCGCGGAGAATGGTAGAATAGGCGCACGGCTCGAACAGGCCGGATGCTGCGCCCCGGAGACTGCGACTGATGAAGCGAAAAAGCTGGACAATACGGATACTGACTCTTCTGCTCTGCCTGCTGATGGGGGTGTTTGTACCTCTGAACGGCATGACGGCCGCTTTCGCCGAGGATGTGCCCGCAGAGGACGAAACGGAAGAGGCAGAGACCGCGGAGAATACGGACGACTGGGAGACCAGGCTTCTGCTGATGCTGCAGAAGCGGAATGCAAATCCCGCCACCGTTGCCGCGGGCTATTATAACTTTGCCACGGGGGAGGAGCATTACTATAACGGGGATGAGTACCGGGTCAGCGGGAGCATGTACAAAGTACCGCTGAATATGCTCTTTATGGACTGGATCGCCGAAGGGGAGCTCACGATGGACGAGCTGATTTCGGGTTACCGGTACTCTGAGTTGCTGGAAGGCACCATTATCAACTCCGACAACGACTATGCCAGAATACTCTGGGACTATGCCGGGGCAACCATTGAAACCGACCCGGCGTCCACCCTGTACCACCGTTACCGGATTCTGATTGCGCCTATCATGGGTGAGGATCCGGAGAAAGTGGATGACAAATACTATGAGAACAACTTCTTTACGCCCAGGCAGATGATCACCTGCCTGCGGCAGCTGTATGACGGCGGCAGCCGCTATGACCGGCTGATCGAAACCATGCAGCGCGCGGAGCCGGAAAAATACTTCAAGCTGCACGAACAGCGCTACAACATCGCCCATAAGTACGGCTGGTTTGCGGAGGACCCGATTCTCTATCTGAATGACTGCGCGCTCTGCTTCACCGATGATCCGATTGCAATTGTGCTCTTCACCTCCGGAACGGAAAACGCCTACGGCGTGCTGGCGGATTACTGCACCGTGATGTGCGAGTACGCGCAGGAGACGCATGAAGCGAGGATCCTTCAGGAGCAGGCTGAAGCGGAAGCCATTGCCGCCGCGGCGGAGCGGGACCGCCTGGAGGCGGAGAGGAAGGCGCAGGAAGAAGCGCTTCCTTCTCCGGCGGATTCCGCGGGCAGCCGTCCCGCCGAGGGAGAAGAGAGCCGGGCAACGCCGCGGCCGGATGCCGTACCGGAAAAACGCGGGCTCAGCGCGGGACCCATCCTGGCGCTGGCGCTGATTGTGGGCTGCGTGCTTGCGGCGATCGTCTGGTTTTCCACGCGGCACCGGAGAACCCATCTCGCGCTGCAGTATGCCATCGCTGCCATTTTGCTGACGGCCGTGGCCTGCATTCTCTGTTTTCCTGCTGTCAGCGGCAACAGCTACATTGCCGAGTCTGAGGACGACCCCGCGGACACGGCAGAGGCTTTCTTCCGGGCGCTGGAGGAAGGAGACTATACCGCAGCAGACCGCTGCCTCGCAGATGGGGCTTCCCTCGGCCTGGACGGCGAGGCGCCGCAGGATGAGGTGCGGGCCGCCGCATTGGCGGCGCTGAAGGCCAGCTGGCGTTTCCGGCTGCTGGGCACCTGCAGCGTGGAGAAAACCACGGCCTGGCAGGAACTGCAGCTGCAGGTGCTGGATTTCGGCGCCATGGCTCAGGATCTGGAGCGCGGCACGCGGGAGCAGATGCTGGAAATGGGCCGCACCATGGCCAGAAGCCAGATCTACGATGAGAGCGGCAATGTTCTGCCCGAGGCAGCCGCCCTCGCCTGTGACCGGGCGATGACGGAACTGCTTGCCGTGCCGCAGAACTATTACAGCTCCGTCGGGCTTCGCATTCAGCTCACGCAGCAGCGTGACGGCTGGAAGATTGTCCCGACGGCGGAGCTGCTCAATGCCCTCAGCGGAAACCCGGACTGAGTGAACAGAATACCTGTCCGGCAGAAAAAGGCTGCCTCAGGATGCTCCGATTGCGGAGGCCTGAGACAGCCTTTTCAGATTGTGTACCGGATGAATTTTGCGGCTGATGCGTCCTCTTACTTCCGATGTTTCAGCTTCATAAACAGATCGGGCGCCTGCTCGCCGACCAGGGCGACGGCGCGGAAGGCGGCCAGGATCGCACGCGGCCTGCCGTGGCGCAGAATGTAGCACAGGCTGTTTGTCGGGACGCCGCCGGACGTATCCCGGCAGCGCTTCTGAACCCGCGGGTTCGAGCGGATCTCCCGGATATAGATCATGCGCCCTTCATCGGAAAGCGTGCAGGAAGGGGAGAAGAGCGTGGTAATGCAGGAAAAGACCGACTTTGCAAACATGTAGCGCAGGTCGGCGTCATCCTGAATGCCGTAGCGCTCACAGAGCTCCTGCGCACGGATGTCGGCCTCGATGCAGACGCTGAATTTTTTGGGATAAAACCGGGAAATCAGGCTTTCGCCGGCGTGCATGATATAACGGTATTTGCATTCGCTGCGAACAGCAATGAGGCTGCAATGCTCCAGATAGTCAAAAACAAACAGGCGGTCCTCCCCCCACAGATAGTCCTGAAACCGGATTCCGCTTTCCCGGAGAATCCGCGCGGAGTAAAGCTTGCCCCAGACCTGGTTCAGGAGATTGGCCTTGTACAGGCGCGGGAAAGCCGTGTGCATGTCCTGACTGCGGACCAGACAGTCAAACTCGTGATAGTCCCGCTCTTTCCCGTCGGCCTCGACAATCGAGAAGCCGAAGAGGATCAGGTCCGCACCGTCACCGGTGGACTCCAGCGCATAGCTGAGCGCGTCCGGAAGCAGTTCGTCATCGGCGTCGATGAAGGTTACATAGTCCGCATCATCGGAAATCTCCTTCAGCGCCACATTGCGCGCCTCGGCAGGACCGTGGTTTTCCGTGCGCAGGGTGCGCAGCCGGCTGTCCGCCGCGGAGAGACGGCGGAGAATGGCAGGCGTCCGGTCGGTGGAACCGTCGTCCACGACGATCAGTTCCAGACCGGGCCAGGTCTGACTCAGAACACTTTTGATGGAGCGCTCAATGTATTTTTCAGAGTTGAAGGCCGGCATGATGACCGAGACTTTCGGCTGTTTCTTCGGTTCCATGGTTGATCCTCCTCAGTTCGTCTGAATTCTGGCCGGCGGCGGCGCGGCTGCAGACCGTAAAATACCGGTAAAGCGGCATCAGGTGCGAAAACGCGCAACAGAGAACCTCCGGCAGCGCCTGCCCCAGGGCTTCGGGGTCGAAATCTTCCACATGCTCCAGCCCGACCCGTTTACGGTTGTACCATTGGTTCAGGACCGGGCCGAGGTCCTTCTTCGGGCGCCGGTATTCCGGGCCGGTCACCTGAAACCCCGGCAGCTTCCCGGCGTCGGTCACAAGGCGTTCAAACCGGGCGGGGTTTGCGTCAATGCTGCCCCGGAAGGCTTCCATTTCCGCAGGCGTCACATCAAAGAAGCCGATCCCGTAGCTGAAGGTCGCCGCTGAAAGCTCAAACCAGAACATGGGCCCTTCGGTATGCCGGTTGTCTCCGTTATAAACGGTAAACCACAGGTGGTCTTTGTACGGACCGCGGCCGAAGAGACGGCGCGCGTCCCGGTAGATGCGGGAGACGTGCAGGGCGAAGTTTTCTTCCGGGAAACGCAGCTGCATCTGCCCCATAACGGTCTCTGCAAGCGCGTGAAAAGGCTCGTGCAGAACGCGCTGATACACTTCCCGGTGCTCCTGAAACCAGGGGCGTTCATTGTGAAAACCCAGCTCCCAGAGAAACTCGGCGGTCTCCTGTGTGAAGCCCTGAAAGATCGGAGCCTCTGAACGGGCGGATTGCTGTTTCATAAACCGGTTTGATCCTCCTGCCGGGCCGGGCATCAGGAATTCTGAGCGGGCGGGTTCTGCTTCGGCTTGCTGCGGAAGGGACGGCGGCTGCGCTTTTTCTTTTCACCGGCCGCGCCGGCGGCTGCCGAAGCGTCCTGCTGCACCGGCACTTTCTGCACCTTCAGCGGGACGGTCTGACTCTTCACAGCGCCTTTTTCGGGCGCCCCGGTCTGTGCTGCCGCTTTCTTTCCGCGGCTGCGGTTTTTTCTTTTCCCCCGGGCCCGCTCGGCGCCGGACTGCGCTGCCGCGGCGCCCTGTGCCTCCGGTGCGGCGGATTCTTCCTCTACACGGATTTTTGCGCGCGGTGCGGAAGCGCTGTTCTCTGGCTTTTCGGGATCGGCCTTCACGGCCTTTCCGGCGGAGACGCCTCCCGCCTTCCTTTTGCTGCGGGAGCGCCGTTTTCTGCGGCTGCCTTCTCCGGCGACTGCTACGTCGGCATCCGGGGCGGACGGCGGGGCGGCGGCAGCAGATTCTTCGGCCACGGCCTCCGGAACCGCCCACTCATCCTCGGGCTCTTCCGCGGCGGCGGGATGCTCCGCCTCCACATAGTTCAGCACATGCGGCGGCTCGGACCCGTCCTTCGGTCTGCCGCCCGGAACAGCGGCAAGCTCATAATCCCGGTACTCGTGCAGCACGTCTTCGCGGTCGTCGTCCAGGCGGACCCTGACGGTGGAGCGCAGCAGGTTTACCGAGACCGCGGTTCCGTAACCGTCCTTGGTCTCCACAAAAGCGCCCTGCTTCGGCACCTTCTTTACCAGGTCCTCATAGGCCTCCTGCTCATAGCGCAGGCAGCACATCAGCCTGCCGCAGCTGCCGGAAATCTTCGCGGGATTCAGGGAAAGGGACTGAATTTTCGCCATCTTGGTGGAAACCGGGTGAAAGTCATCCATGTACAGGTTACAGCAGTAAGGCCTGCCGCAGATCCCAAGCCCGCCCAGCAGCTTGGCTTCGTCGCGCACGCCGATCTGCCGGAGCTCAATGCGGTTGTGGAGGATGCCGGCCAGGTCTTTCACCAGCGCGCGGAAATCCACCCGCTCGTCCGAGGTGAAGAAGAAGGTCGTCTTGCTCCCCTCAAAATTGCATTCCACGTCCACCAGCTTCATGTTCAGCCCGTGCTCGGCGATCTTTTCCCGGCAGACGGCCATCGCGTTCTTTTCCTTCTGGCGGGCCAGTTCTTCCGCCCGCAGGTCCATCTGCGTGGCCTTGCGCAGAACCCTGCGCAGCGGCTGGACAACGGCGCTGTCTTCCACCGGATGGTTTTCACGGCTGCAGACAGCCAGTTCCATGCCGTTGGCAGTGTCCACGATCACGGAATCTCCCACCTGAAGGTCCAGACCGGCAGGGTCAAAGAAGTAGGCCTTGCCGCGGTTTTTAAATTTAATGCTTACTACATCGGTCATTTAGTTTCTCCAGTTCAGTTCATCGAATAGGTTCAGTCCAGCGCTTCCGCCGCCAGGAGGCTGAAGATATGCCTGGGGTTGACGTTGACCTTCAGGCAGTCCGCGCAGCGTGACAGCAGCCGGTAGAGGTGCATCTGCTGCTCCGCGGTCAGGCATCCGCCGTCAGCCCGGCCGCAGAGCATGTCGGCGGTCAGCTGCAGGGCTGCCTCCGTAAAGGCAGCTGCCTGATCCAGGCGGTTCGGCTCGTTTCCGGAAAGCCAGCGGTACAGCCGGATCCGGTCCCCGCTGCGAACGGCTGCGAGGAAAGCCTCGGCAAGCCTGCGGCTGTCATCGTCCGCACTCTCCGTACCGCCGGCCACCGTAACCATCCGGCAGCGGGAGCGCACCGTTTCCAGCAGCAGTAGCGGATTCACGGCGCACAGCAGAAAGATAACGGTGGGGGGAGGCTCCTCAAGAAGCTTGAGCGCCGCATTCTGCGCGTTCAGATTCATGAGCTCGGCCTCTTCCAGAATATAGACCTTGCGCTCCGCCTCATTCGGCAGCACCTGGGCGTCGGCGGCAAGTTCCCGCACCTGGTCCACGGTAAGCTCCCGGCGGAGGTTCCCGTTCCGGTCGGTCTGCCGGAGAACCGGGATGATATCCGGGTGCGTCCCGGAGGCGGCCTTCCGGCAGCCACGGCAGACCCCGCAGGGGACGTCATGCCCCCGCAGGCAAACGGCGGCGCCCGCAAGCCGGCGCGCGGTGCGCAGGGCGTCCTCCCGGGCGGAAGAGGAGATCAGGTACGCGTGGCCGATGGCCGCAACGGAGGGAAAGCGGATCGGTTCCATGGCACGATCTCCTTTCTGCAGCTTCACGGGTCTTGAATTATATTATTCTACCTGTTTTCCGGCGGCGCGTCAATCATTTTCGGCAAGGTTTTCACACTTGTTTTCGCCGCACAGGGGTGATATAGTACTCTCAGTTTTCAAAACAGGGCGGGGTGAATATGGGCGAGCGCATCCGCGGGACACGGTCGGTGTGTCCCGTCTGCCTGAAAAATCTGCCGGCGGATCTGATCCGGGAGCCGGACGGCAGCATCGTTCTGGAAAAAAACTGCCCGGAGCACGGGGGCTTCCGTGTCCCGGTCTGGCAGGGGAAGATGGACTTTGACCGCTGGCTGCTGGAGACGGAGCCGCTTTCCCCGGAGGAGGGCCTTTCCTGCCCGGGTAACTGCGGCATCTGCCCCGAACATGAAATCGGTACCTGCTGTGCCCTGCTGGAAGTAACGGACCGCTGCAACCTGCGCTGCCGCTACTGCTTCGCCGACGGCGGCCGGCAGACGCCGGACCCCGCGCGGGAGGAGTGCGAGGCGGCCATCCGGGATATCGTGCGGCAGTGCGGGCAGCCGCTTCTGCAGTTTTCCGGCGGCGAGCCGACTCTCCGTGACGACCTGCCGGAGCTTGTCCGCTTCGCCCGCGGAGCCGGCTGCAGCTACACCCAGGTGAACACCAACGGCATCCGCCTGGCGGAGGACCCGGATTATGCCGCCCGCCTGAAGGATGCGGGGCTGGACATCGTGTTTCTGCAGTTTGACGGTACCCGGGACGGTATCTATGAAGCCCTGCGGGGCCGCCCCCTGCTGGAAACCAAACTGGAGGCCGTCCGCGTCTGCGCCGAGCTGGGGCTGGGCGTGACCCTGGTGCCGATGGTGGTGCCCGGGGTGAACGACGGAAACCTCGGGGAACTCATCCGGCTTGCGGCTTCGCTGTCCCCGGCGGTGAGGGGAATTCATTTTCAGCCGGTGTCATTCTTCGGCCGCTATCCCGGTGCTCCGCAGACCGCGGACCGTTACACCTTTGACCGCCTGATGGCGGATATCAGCGCGCAGGCGGGCATCCCGGAGGAAAGCTTCCTCCCCTCCCGCTGCGATCACCCGCTCTGCGGGTTTCACTCGAACTTCCTCATCCGGCCGGACGGCAGCCTGAAACCGCTGAGTTCCATCACGCATTCCGCGCACAGCCGGGGCTGCGAGCGTGACAACCGGGAGTACGTCGCCCGGCACTGGAAGCGGCCGCCGGAAGAGCAGGAGCCCCGGGGCGGGCAGGCCGGGGAGTTTGCGGAGGAGATGGATTTTGACACCTTCCTCTACCAGCTGCGTCACCGCAGCCTTGCCCTGTCGGCCATGGCCTTTCAGGACGCCATGAACCTGAACATCGAGCGGCTGCACCGCTGCAGCCTGCACGTGTACGACAGGGGGACAATCAAGCCCTTCTGCGCAAAGTATCTCTCCCCGTTTCTGCCGGAACCGGAGGAAAAAGAAACTCCATAACACAGGGGCTGTCTCAAAACACTCTGTCAATACTCTGTCATCGCGAACCAGTGCTCACACTGGTGTGGCGATCCGTACAACCCGTCTGAATGGCATTCACGGTGCGGATGATCACGTCACCAGGCTGAGGACTGGTTCCTCGTCATAACAGGTGCTGGCGTTTTGAGACAGCCCCTTCTTTTTTACGGCATTCGTGAGAGAATAACCAGCAGCACGCCTTCCCGCACCGATACCGCGGCTTCCTCCGCCGCCCACTGGTTGCTGACGCCCAGTGGAAAGGACGGCAGCAGTTCCGCTTCCCGGAGCGGGTACCGGGTGCCCGAGAGGCTTACGCCCCGGCAGGGGCCGTCGGCCGCAAAAACGGAAAGGGACCAGCCTTCCCGCCGGGGGAAGCTCCTGCTTTCTCCAAGCAGGGCGTAAACTTCAGTATCCTCCGTCTGCAGCGCAGCGGCGAGGCCGTGCCGGCGGGCGAAGACCAGGGCCTGCAGGTTTGCAAAGAGGTGATCCAGCCGCCCGCCCAGGGCACAGCACAGCAGAACCTCCCGAAAGCCGTGCTCCGCGGCGTAGCGGATGGCCAGCATGCTGTCGGTGTCATCCTTTTCGGCGGGGAACTCCTGCAGCGGCACAGAGGCGGCCACCGGACCGTCATAAGAGTCAAAGTCCGAAATCAGCAGGTCCGGTAAGCGCCCCAGTGCCTCGCAGTAGGCATAGCCCCGGTCGCAGGCGATGACAAAATCCTCTTTTTCCGGCCGGGGCACCGGACTGAATTCCCCGGCGGAGACGATTACACAGCGCTGCCGCATGGCGCGTTCAGTACTCCAGCGCTTCCAGCCGCAGCAGGGTCAGAATGTAGATGCGCAGCGCTTCCATCAGCCAGGCCCGGTTTGCGGCTTCGTTGACGCCGTGGATGGGCCCGCAGAAGTCCGACGCGGGCCGCTCCGGATGCTCCGGTCCGAAGGCCACCGCGTGGGGGAAGTGCCTTGCATAGGTGCCGCCGCCGATGGTGAAGGGGCAGGCATCCTCACCGGTGATCTGATTGTAGCTTTCCATGCAGGCGCGGACAGCCGGGCTCTCCGGGTTCATCAGGAAAGGCACGCTGTCGGCGTCCGTGACAACCTCCGCAGCCCCGCCCGCGGCTTCCGAGAGCCGCTGCGCGATGCCCTCACCGCTGATGCGGATGCCGTAGCGGCAGTCCACCGTCTGAACAATGCGGCCGTCCGGGAGGGTCGTGATCTTGCCACCCACGGCTGTCAGCGGGGTGAAGAACTCGTCTTCCCCGGCCAGGCCCAGCAGGCTCCCGTCCGTGACGCGCAGGAGCTTTGCCAGCAGCTCAAAGTACGGCCGCTCCGGCGCGGCGGGGATGTCGTGCGCCAGCAGATAGTCCACCAGCAGGCCGATGGCGTTCACGGTGCCCTCCGGCATGGAGGCATGCCCGCTGACGCCTTCGGCGGTAAGCGTCCATACGCCCGGCTCCTGCTCCGCGGCGGTCACGCCGTCACAGCTCGGAAGGCCGGCGGCCAGCACCCGGGCGGATGCTTTGGCCGGAACGGCGTTTGCCGCGACGCCCCCTGTGATGTCCAGCACGTTCAGCGGCGTGTGCCGGGAAACCAGGCGCCCGTGCCAGATGCCCTTTTCCCCGTAGATCAGCGGGAAGTCCGCATCCGGGCTGAAGCAGAAGAGCGGGTCGGGTTCCTGCTGCTGATAGTATTCCAGATCGAGCATGCCGGTCTCCTCGTTGCTGCCCAGCAGGGCCCGGACAGGGTAGCGCAGCGCTGCGCCCCGGTCCTGCAGGTACTTCAGGGCATACAGGCAGAGAACGGAGGGGCCTTTATCGTCCATCACGCCCCGGCCCAGCAGCCAGCCGTCCTGCTCCCGCAGGGTAAAGGCGTCGGCGGGCCAGCCCTCGCCGGCGGGGACCACGTCCACATGGGTGATGGTGGCGAGATACCCTTCGCCGCGGTCCTCGCCCACAAGGGCGTAGCCCATGCGGTTGCCGCAGTTCACCGTCCGCAGGCCGAGATCCCGGGCAATCTCCAGCGCGCATTCCAGCGCACGCTTCGACTCCGTGCCGTAGGGGGCGTCCGGCTCGGCCGGACCTTCGATGCTGGGGATGCGGACAAGGCGCGCGATGTCGCGCACAACGGCGTCCTCGTTCTCGCGCACAAAGCGGTCAATATCCTGCAGCAGGGCAGGATCGCCAAAGTCTGAAACAGGGTTTACGGTTTTCATCAGTATCCTCCTGAACGGAAAAGCAGAGCTGCCGTGCCGCCATGGCCCGGCAGGGGCTTACTCCGTGAAATGAATGTGGTTGTTGATGTGATCGATGCAGAAGCAGTGGTAACCCGCGCAGCGGGAGCAGTAGCGGAACTCCAGCCCCGGGTACTCGGTGTCGGTGCGGCCGCAGACGGCGCACTTGTGCCGGTAGAGGCGGCTGCGGTCCTCCTCACGGATCTTCCGGGAAGCCTTGCGGAAGTTGATGGTGGCGGCGGACTGCTTCCGCGGCAGATAGCGCAGCAGCGTGCTCCCGAAGAACAGGAAGAAGTTCAGCACGGCGACCACCGGCACCAGATTCACCGGGAAGGGGCTGGAGAAAACGGCCATCAGGAAGTACAGCGCGTCAATCAGCGCCAGCCACTTCATCCTGATCGGGATCACGAAGAACAGCAGCACCTGCTGGTTCGGAAACAGCGCCGCATAGGAAAAGAACATGGACAGATACAGGTACTGCGCATTGATGCGGATGTTATAGCCGCCCAGCAGGTATACCAGCAGGCCGTACAGCACGGTCAGCGCCCAGCCGATCAGGATGTAAACGCTGAACTGGGGCGTGCCCCAGTACTGTTCCAGCGTGCTGCCCATCCAGTAGTAAAAATAGAAGACCAGAAAGGCCAGCAGGCCGGAACTGGGCGGATAGAGCATAAAGGTGAACAGGCGCCAGACCTGCCCCCGCAGGATCAGCGCGGCGTCAAAGCTCAGGTAGGACAGCAGCACGCTGTTGGCCATGCCGAGAATCCAGAAAACGACGTTGGCAATGGTCAGGTAGCGCATCAGGTTCGGAATGCCGAAGTTCGGATGCTTGTAGCAGAAGCGGTCGACGAGACGCTTGGGGTCTTTCACGGGCGGTTCCTCCGGTCTGTGTCATTGTCGTGCAATTACTATAAAGGTTTCGGGAGGGAAAGTCCACAAAAAATTGTAAAGATTTGAAGGAACTTTGAAAAAGAAGTCTTTCCATTTCCTGCATCTTGTGCTATATTGTAATCTGATTTGGAATATTTTGTATTCTTTGCTGTTTTGACAGACTCTGCCCGGCCCTTTTCGGGGAGATGACAGGAGAAGCCATGGAACAGAGAACGGAACCGAAGACCGGCGTCGAGAACGAGACGATCGAAGGCCGCAATGCCGTTACCGAGGCCCTGAGGGCCGGAAGGCCCCTGGACAAGCTCTATATTGCCGCCGGCGACACCGACCGCACCCTCGGCTTTATCACCACGGTTGCCCGCGACAGGGGCGTTCCGGTGACGGAATGCGACCGCCGCAAACTGGACGCCATGAGCCGCACGCACGCCCACCAGGGCGTGATCGCCGTGTGCGCCGTCCGGGAGACCTGCACCGTGCAGGACATTCTGGATTCCGCCCGCGCGCGCGGTGAGGATCCCTTTGTGGTGGTCTGTGACGAGATTACCGACGGCCACAACCTGGGGGCTGTCATCCGCTCGGCGGAATGCGCAGGCGCCCACGGCGTGGTGATTCCGAAGCGCCGCAGTGCGGGGCTGACGGCCGTGGTGAACAAGGCAAGCGCCGGCGCGGCGGAGCATCTGCCGGTGGCGCGGGTTGCCAATCTGCGTGCTGCCCTGGAAGAACTGAAAAAGGCCGGTGTCTGGATTTACGGCACGGCGGCAGACGGAAAACAGAACCTGTGGCAGACGGATCTGACCGGACCCGTTGCCCTGGTTATCGGTTCAGAAGGCAGCGGCATGGGGCGGCTGGTCCGCGAATCCTGCGACTTTATCATCTCGCTGCCGATGAAGGGGAGAATCTCTTCCCTGAATGCCTCGGTTGCCGGCGCGATTGTCATGTATGAGATTCTGCATCAGCGGGAAGCGGCTGCCGCCGGCAGCACTGCGGAAGACGGAACGGGGGATCTATGAAGCGGAAGAAGAAAAAGAAGGGCTCCGGACCGGCGCAGAGCCGCGAGGTGCGCCCGGAAGAAGAATATACCGTGGATGAGATTCTTTCGCAGTTCTGGCAGGAGTATGAGGAACCGGAATCTGCCGCGGCAGAACCGGACCCGGATCCGGACACTGACACCGATCCGGATATTGCGGAAACCTTCAACCTGGACGCGCTGATTGCTTCCGAGCGCGCCAAGGAGGAGCCCCGCCCGCAGGAACCTGCCCGCGTGGATATTGCGGGATCCGGCGCCGCGGCGGAGGACGAACTGCCGCTTGAGGACTTTGACTTCTCCTTTACGC
>CAZBXX010000068.1:0-12333 GCA_964495965.1 uncultured Oscillospiraceae bacterium
TGATCCGGCACAAAGTCTATTCGGAGGCCGAAATCCGATCCCGCTACGAAATCTGCATGGAGAACTACGTCCGCATCGTCCGCATCGAGGCCCTGACCATGGCCGACATGGCAAAGAAGGAAATCCTCCCCGCCGTGCTGCGCTATACCGGGGATCTTGCCGCACAGCTGAACGACAAGAAGGCCGCCGTGCCGGATCTTTCCTATCCGGTGGACACCGGGCTCATCCGGGATCTCACCGCTCTCAGCGGCGAGATCGACGCCGCAGTCAAATCTCTGGAAGCATGCATTGCCTACTGCGACACCGGCGCTGACATCACCGAGCAGGCTTTCCGCATCCGC
Source organism: uncultured Oscillospiraceae bacterium (assembly GCA_964495965.1). GTDB lineage: Bacteria > Bacillota > Clostridia > Oscillospirales > Oscillospiraceae > Limivicinus. Next base: position 342 of record CAZBXX010000068.1, read on the forward strand.
GATGAACTCCTGCAGAAGATGACGGAACTGCGGACCCCCTGCGACAGGGCTGAGACCCTGACCGCAGCGGACTACTGGCCCTTCCCCACCTACGGCGACCTGCTCTTCGGCGTGTAACAAGCGCTGCCGGTACACAGAGTCCTGCATAAACCCACAAAACAAAAAAGACAGCCGCGACCCTGGAAAAGTAACAGCTGTCTTTCACATGCAGCGGAGGGCATGGCCATCCGCCACTGTCCTCCACTTTAACAAACATTGTCTGTAAAGTCAAGGAGGAAACAAAATGACCGTTGAATTCTGGTTTCTAATCGGCGCGGCGCTGGTGTTCTGGATGCAGGCAGGATTTGCCATGGTGGAGACTGGGTTTACCCGGGCCAAAAACGCCGGAAACATCATCATGAAAAACCTGATGGACTTCTGCATCGGCACCGTGGTGTTTTCCCTGCTGGGCTACTCACTGATGATGGGTGAGGACAGCCTCTTCGGGTTGGTTGGCAGGCCGAATCTGAATCTGTTTACGCACTTCCGGGAATTCATTGCTTCTCCCTCAGAGGGATTCACCGACTCCAGCTACTTTGTGTTTAACCTGGTCTTCTGCGCGACCACGGCAACCATTGTCTCCGGTGCCATGGCCGAGCGTACCAGGTTTTCCGCCTACTGTGTCTATTCCGCCGTTATCAGCCTGCTGATCTACCCCATCGAGGCCCACTGGATCTGGGGCGGTGGCTGGCTGAGCAGGCTGGGCTTTCATGATTATGCGGGCTCCTGCGCCATCCACATGGTCGGCGGCATTGCAGCATTGGTCGGAGCCGTGATTCTCGGGCCTCGCATCGGAAAATATGTCCGGGGTCAGGACGGAAAGGTCACAAAGATCAATGCTATTCCGGGTCACTCCATCCCGCTGGGTGCGCTGGGCGTCTTCATTCTGTGGCTGGGCTGGTATGGGTTTAACGGTGCCGCTGCAACCAGCCCCTCTGAACTGTCATCCATTTTTCTGACGACCACCATTGCGCCCTCCGTGGCAACCTGCGCCACCATGTTCTATACCTGGAAAAAGAACGGCAAACCCGATGTTTCCATGTGCCTGAACGCCGCCCTGGCGGGTCTGGTCGGAATCACGGCTGGTTGCGATGCGCTGGATGCGCTGGGCGCTGCGGTGGTGGGCATAGTCTCAGGCGTGCTGGTGGTAGTCGTGGTGGAAGCGCTGGACCTGAAGCTGCATATTGACGATCCGGTTGGCGCTGTCGGTGTCCACTGCGCAAATGGTGTCTGGGGTACATTGGCCGTAGGGCTGCTTGCCAACCCGGATGCGCCGGCCGGGCTGGAAGGCCTTTTCTACACCGGCTCCTTCCGGCAACTGGGGATTCAGGCACTTGGCTTTATAACGGTCGCCCTTTGGTCAGCCCTGACAATGCTGGCATTTTTCCTGCTTCTGAAAAAAGTCGACTTCCTTCGGGCGGCGCCAGCGGACGAACTGGCGGGCCTGGACATCAGCGAGCACGGGCTCCCCAGCGCCTATGCCGACTTTGCCCCCGCAGTGGACAAGTACGCCGAATTCGGCGTCGGGTCCGAACCCGTCGTCGTCACCGGCACCACGCCGGTGGCGGAAGCCGTCCCGGTAAAGCGCGAACCTGCTTTCCATCCCGACGGGCACAAGTTTACCAAGGTCGAAATCGTGTTCAAGGAAGAAAAGCTCTACGCTCTCAAGGACGCCATGAGCCGTCTCGGTATTACGGGGATGACGGTTTCCCACGTCATGGGCTATGGCATCCAGAAGGGACATAAGGAGTACTACCGCGGCGTCGCGGTCGAGACGGACCTGCGGCCCAAGGTGCAGGTAGACATTGTGGTCAGCGCCATCCCGGTGCGGGATGTGATCGAGACGGCCAAAAAAGTTCTCTACACCGGCAACATCGGGGATGGCAAGATCTTCGTCTATGACGTGGAGAATGTGGTCAAGGTGCGCACCGGGGAAGAGGGCTACGATGCCCTGCAGGATGTGGAATGAGAAGATCCAGGAAGGAGCTTACGGACCGTGAGAGATTATCAGGAAGAGTTTGACCGCCGTACCGCATATATTCGAAGCTTTGTGGCGGAAAGCGGTGCGAATGGGATCGTCTACGGCAATTCCGGCGGAAAGGACAGCGCCCTGACCGGGATTCTCTGCAAGGCTGCCTGTGACAATACGCTGGGGATCATCATGCCCTGCGGTTCCGGCCGGAACTACACGCTGGATGCTGATGACGCCCGCAAGGTGGCGGAACAGTACAGCATTGAAACCCGGACCGTGGACCTCTCTGCCGTGCGAGAGGAGGAGCTCGAAGCCCTCGCCGGATGCGTCGTGCTCAATGACGCCGCCCGGAACAACATCGCTCCGCGCCTTCGCATGACGACGCTGTATGCCATTGCCGCGGCGGAAAACCGCCTGGTTGCCGGGACCGGAAACCGCAGCGAGGCCTACATGGGCTACTTTACCAAGTGGGGCGACGGCGCCCATGACTTTAACCCCATCGCCGACCTGACCGTAACGGAAATCTACGAATTTCTTGCCTGGCTGGATGCGCCGCAGTTTCTGCAGGAGAAAGCGCCCTCGGCGGGCCTGTATGATTCCCAGACCGATGAGGGCGAGATGGGCGTCACCTATGCCGCTATCGACGCCTGGCTGCTGGACGGATTTGCGACCCCGCAGGACCGGGCGGTCATTGACCTCTTCCACCGCGGAAGCGAGCACAAGCGCCGTCCCATCAGCACCTTTGACGCACCCTGACAGCGTTTCCGCTGCCAGATCATTCATGTAAGCACCACAAGGAGGAAGATCATGGAAAAACTGCAGCAGCTTTACGAAGGCAAAGCCAAGAAAGTTTACGCAACGGAGGATCCCGATCTGCTGATTGTCAGCTATAAGGACGACGCCACCGCGTTCAACGGCGTCAAACGGGGCACCATCAGCGGCAAGGGCGTCATCAATAACAGGATGAGCAACCGCCTGATGGCAAAGCTGGAAAAAGCCGGAATTCCGACGCACTTTGTACAGGAGCTCTCCGAGCGCGAAACACTGGTGAAAAAAGTGGAGATTGTTCCGCTGGAAGTCATTGTCCGGAACCTCTCCGCAGGGTCTTTCTCCAAGCGCTACGGAGTGGAAGAGGGCATCCGCTTTGCAGAACCCACGGTAGAATTCTCCTATAAGAACGACGACCTAGGCGACCCGCTCATTAACACCGACAGCGCTCTGGCGCTCGGCCTGTCAACACGGACGGAACTCGCAGCAATCCGCACATATGCCCTTGCCGTTAATCGTGTTCTATCGGCCTTCTGGAGCGAATGCGGCGTGACGCTTGTGGACTTCAAGCTGGAGTTCGGAAGACTCCCGGACGGAACGGTGATTCTGGCTGATGAGATCAGCCCGGATACCTGCCGCCTGTGGGACACTGAAACCGGGAAAAAGCTGGACAAGGACCGCTTCCGCAGAGATCTCGGCGGTGTGGAGGCCGCCTATCAGGAGGTCATGCAGAGGCTTGAGATGCATGATGAAGCGTGATCTCCCTCATATCCCCGAACGAAAGCCCCGCGAAGAATGCGGGGTTTTTGGCGTATTCTCTCCGATGCCGCGCGATCTGGCAACGCTGACCTATTGCGGTCTCTTTGCCCTGCAGCACCGGGGGCAGGAAAGTGCCGGAATTGTGGTGAATGACGACGGTGTGTTCTCATCCTGCCGGGATACCGGTCTGGTGAGCGAGGTGTTCAGCCCGCTGAAGCTGAACGGTCTCGGAAAAGGGAATATCTCTGTCGGGCATGTCCGGTATGCCACAACCGGCTCCGACAGGAAGCAGAACGTTCAGCCGCTGCTGATCAATCACCACAAAGGACGGATGGCGCTGGCGCATAACGGGAACCTGACCAATGCGTGGGAACTGCGCCGGAAACTGGAACAGGAAGGTTCTATTTTCCACACTTCAACGGATTCGGAAATCATCGCCTATGCTATTGTGCGGGCACGGCTGCACTGCCCCAGTATTGAGGCGGCGGTTTCCGCGGCCATGGATGTTCTGGAAGGCGCCTACTCGCTGGTGATTTCTTCTCCTGCCAAACTGATCGCCGTGCGGGACCCGTACGGCTTCCGCCCGCTGTGTATGGGTTCTCTGCCGGACGGTTCCACCGTATTTGCATCGGAAAGCTGCGCGCTCGACGCCGTTGGTGCCGCATTCGTCCGGGATATTCAGCCGGGTGAGATTGTAACTGTGAGCGCTGACGAGATCCATGCCGACCTGTCCCACTGTGGGACAAAGCCAAAAAAGCTCTGTGTGTTTGAGTATATTTATTTCTCTCGGCCAGATTCCGTTGTCGACGGGGAAAGCGTCTGCCTCGCCCGCCAGAGGGCCGGAGAACTGCTTGCCGCAGCCCACCCGGTTGACGCGGATGCTGTGATCGGTGTTCCGGACTCCGGGCTTGATGCGGCAGTGGGTTATGCCCGGGCTTCCGGCATTCCGTACGCAATCGGCTTCACCAAGAACAAATATATCGGCAGAACCTTTATCGCCCCGACCAGCGGTGAGCGGGAAAGCGCGGTCAATATCAAGCTGAATCCGATTCGAGCCGTGGTAGAAGGAAAGAGACTGGTACTGATTGACGATTCGATTGTCAGGGGAACTACCTGCCGCCATATTATCTCCCTTCTGCGCACAGCCGGCGCGAAGGAAATCCATATGCGAGTCAGCGCGCCGCCGTTTGTTGCACCCTGCTATTACGGAACTGACATTGACAGCCCGGATCATCTGATTGCAAACCATCATACTTTGGATGAGATTGCGGTCATGATCGGCGTTGATTCACTCGGTTATCTGCCTTTTCCCGACCTTGCAAAACTGACCCGCCGGGAAACCGGCATCTGCGCCGCATGCTTCGGCGGAGCATACCCGACTGCTGTTCCGGAGCATGGCCTGAAAGACAGGTTTGAACAGAAGATTCACGCTGCTTCGACGTCTGTGAAGCAGATAATCCCCATGGGCGCGACAGCGGACGCAGAGGATTGGTGGGATGAACAACAGGCTGAAAGAACTAGTTGCGGTTGACATTCTGCATTTCAGTCCTTAAAATAGCAGCAGTAAGAAAACATCAGCTTTTAACACAGTGTCAGGAGGAACAGAACCATGTGCGGAATCGTCGGCTTTACCGGGCAGCATCAGGCAGCGCCCATTCTGCTGGAAGGCCTGAAGAAACTGGAGTACCGCGGCTATGACTCTGCCGGCCTCGCGGTCCGGGACGGGGAAAGGCTTGCCGAGGTGGTGAAGTCTACCGGAAAGCTGAAAAACCTTTCTGATAAGACCGACAACGGAAACGCCTTGAAGGGCAGCTGCGGCATCGGCCACACCCGCTGGGCCACCCACGGGGAACCCAGTCAGACCAACGCCCATCCGCACGTCAGCGGCAACTGCACCGGCACCGGTTCCGGCCCGGTGGAGTCCGGCGTAGTCGGCGTCCACAACGGCATTATCGAAAACTACGTGGAGCTGAAGGCCAAACTTCAGCGCCATGACTATACCTTCTATTCCGAAACCGACACGGAAATTCTCATCAAGCTGGTCGACTATTACTACAAGAAGTATAAAATCGGGCCAGTGGACGCCATCACCCGCACTATGGTCCGGGTACGCGGTTCCTACGCCCTTGCCCTGATGTTCAAAGACTTCCCGGGTGAAATCTACGTTGCCCGGAAGGACAGTCCCATGGTACTGGGCGTAGCCGACGGGGAGAGTTATCTTGCCTCCGACGTCCCGGCTATTCTGCCCTATACCCGCCAGGTTTACTTCATCGAGAATCTTGAAGTCGCAAGGCTGACGCCGGGGACGGTTACCTTCTATGACCTGAACGGCGACGTTGTGGAACATGAAACCACCGAGATCACCTGGGATGCGAAGGCCGCGGAAAAAGGCGGGTACGAGCACTTCATGCTCAAGGAGATTCACGAGCAGCCCACCGCCGTGCGCGATACGCTGAACAGCGTCCTGAAGAACGGGCGGATCGACCTCTCGGGAGCCGGCCTCACGGATGAGATCCTGGCGGACGTCTCCTCGGTGCATATCGTTGCCTGCGGCTCCGCCTGGCATGTGGGGATGGTCACCCAGTATATTCTGGAGGATCTGGCAGAACTGCCGACCCGGGTAGAGCTGGCATCGGAATTTCGCTACCGGAAGCTGCTGCTGGACCCGAAGGTTCTGGTTGTGGTCATCTCACAGTCCGGTGAAACCGCCGACAGTCTCGCCGCCCTGCGGGAGGCGAAGCGCCAGGGCGTCCGGACGCTTGCCATTGTGAATGTGGTGGGCTCCACCATCGCGCGGGAAGCGGACAACGTCTTCTATACCATGGCCGGGCCCGAAATCGCCGTTGCCACCACCAAGGCCTACAGCGCCCAGCTGATGGCCATGTACACGCTGGCGCTGCAGCTGGCACTGGTAAAGGGAAAGCTCGCCGAGGAGGACTACGGCCGCTACATCGCGGAGCTGCAGAGCATTCCCGATAAAATGACCCGCATTCTGGAGGACAAGGAGCGCATCCAGTGGTTCGCGGCCAAATTCTCCATGGCAAAGGACATCTTCTTCATGGGCCGGGGCCTGGACTATGCTATCAGTCTGGAGGGCAGCCTCAAAATGAAGGAGATCAGCTACATTCACAGTGAGGCCTACGCAGCCGGTGAGATGAAGCACGGCACCATCAGCCTGATTGAGAACAACACCCTGGTCATCGGCGTGCTGACCCAGGGCGAGCTGGTGGAGAAGACGCTCAGCAACATGGCCGAGTGCAAGGCCCGGGGTGCCTACCTGATGGGCCTGACCAGCTTCGGCCACTACAACGTGGAAGATACCGACGACTTCACCGTCTATGTGCCGAAGGTTGACAGCCACTTCATCGGCAGCCTTGCCGTCATCCCGCTCCAGCTTCTCGGATACTACATCAGCGTGGCCAAGGGCCTGGACGTGGACAAGCCCCGGAACCTTGCCAAGAGCGTGACCGTGGAGTAAGCAAGCCCCGCGCACTCTTACCGCCCAATCTGCGGCAGTTCAGCCGTATAAATGAAGAGACCCGCACCGGCCGGAGATCCTGCAGATCCCGGCCGGTGCGGGTCTTTTGTTGTAACTGGCAGCAGGCACTCTCGCATACCCTGCGCACAGCCGCCCCTCACGAGGGCCAATTACATAACCGGGAAATCCAAAACAGGGCTTGTCAGCCGGAATGGGATCGGGTAAAATGAAAACAGTTACAGAGCAAGCCCGTCAGCTGAACCGTCATCTGAGCAGGAGGTACCGGATATGGATCAGAAGAAAATCGTCAGCACCGGCATCAAAGGGCTGGACCAGGCCATTGACAGCCTGCGCGCCGGCGACACCGTCACCTGGCAGATTGAGGACACCGGGGACTACATGTTCGTGGCCACGCAGTTTGTGGTCGATGAGGCGCTCACCGGCCGCCCGATGATCTATCTGCGCTTCGGCGACCATGACGAACTCATCCCCACCGATGTGCTGCAGAAGCGCGGTGCTAACATCAAAAAAATCACCCTGAACCCGGCGGTGGGTTTCGAGACCTTTTCCGTACAGGTGCACCGGATTGTCTCTTCGGAGCCGGCCGACAGCTTCTTCCTGTTTGACTGTCTCTCCGACCTCCAGCACTACTGGTTCTCCGACCTGATGGTCTGCAACTTCTTTCTACTCACCAGCGAGTTTATCGCCTCTCGCGGCGCGCTGTGCTATGTAGCCCTGAAGTACGAGCGCCACACCTACGAGACCATCTCCCGCATCCGGCACGCCACCAACATTCTGCTGAACATCCGGACGATGGAAGGCCACACCTATATTCACCCCGTCAAGGTGGAGGGCCGGCAGACAAAGAACATGTACTTCCCGCTCCGGCTTTCCGGCACTCGCTGTGAGACCGTAACCTCCAGCCACGAGACCTACGCCATCTTCGACATCTTCACCCAGACCGGCGAGCACCGGGACTGCTGGGACAGCATGTTCGACTCCGTCCGCCCGGACCAGCCGGAGCCGGAAACACCGGAGGAAGAAGTTCTCAAGGAAAACATTATGCGCTGCCTGCTCGGAACCGAGCCGCAGCGCCTGGAGCTCTGCCGGAAGTATTTCAGCATGCGGGATCTGATGGAAGTCAAACGCCGGGAGATCGGCACCGGCTGCATCGGCGGCAAATCCGTCGGCATGCTGCTGGCGCGCAACATCATCCGGGACACCGCGCCCGAGCTCTATGCCAAGCGGATTGAGCCCCATGATTCCTACTACATCGGTGCGGACGTCTTCTACACCTATGTTGTGCAGGCAAACACCTGGGAGCTGCGCACCCAGATGGTGGAACCGGAGGACTATATCCGCCTGGCACCGGAGTTCCGGGAGCGTATTCTGAAGGGGGAGTTCATGCCTTCCATCCGGGAGCAGTTCCTCTCCATGCTGGAGTACTTCGGTCAGTCGCCCATCATCGTGCGCTCCAGTTCTCTGCTGGAAGACGGCATCGGCAACGCTTTTGCCGGCAAGTATGAGAGTGTTTTCTGCCCGAACCAGGGCAGTCTGGAGGAGCGCTACCGCGTCTTTGAGGATGCGGTGCGCACCGTCTACGCCAGCACCGTCAGCGAGGAGGCCTACCGCTACCGCCGGGACCGGAATCTCCTGAACCGGGACGAGCAGATGGCTCTGCTGGTCATGCGCGTCAGCGGCGACGTGCACGGCAGCTATTACTATCCCCATCTGGCAGGCGTCGGCCATTCCCAGAACCTGTATGTAAACGGGACAAAAGCATCTGAAAAAAACAGCGGCATGCTGCGCCTGGTCTTCGGCATGGGAACCCGGGCCGTCGACCGGGAGGCTGACGACTACGCCCGCTTTGTGAACCTGGATGAGCCCGCTGCGCCGCCCATGGTGGAGTACGGCGAGGAGTACCGCTACAGCCAGCACCACGTGGACCTCATCAACCTGGAGACGAACCGCTTTGAGACCCTGTCCCTGGAAGCGCTCTCCAAAAACGATATGAACACCGACACGGCGCTCTTCATGGAGCCTGACATGGCAACGGCCGCCCGCTACCGCGAGATGGGCCTGTACGGGGAGCCCATTCCGGATATTATGAACTTCCAGAAGCTGCTGCGCCGCACCGACTTCCCCGTGGTGATGAAGCAGATCATGGCCATCGTCGCCGAAAAGTACAGCTACCCCGTGGACATTGAGTATGCCTGCAACTTTACAAAGCAGGGCGATTACCGCGTAAACCTTCTGCAGTGCCGCACGATTCAGACCAGCGGCCTCGGCCAGGCGGGCGTCAAGCCCCAGGTGCGCCAGTATCTGTGGAACATCCGCGGCAACTTCATGGGCGGCAACGCGGCCATACCGGTGCGGTATGTGGTCTTCGTCAAGGTGGAGCCCTACCTCTCCCTGCCGGAGCAGCAGAAGTATGCCGTGGCCAGGGCCATTGGCGAGTGCAACCGCCTCCTGCGCAATCAGGACGCCATTCTCATCGGCCCCGGCCGCTGGGGCACCACCACGCCGAGCCTCGGCGTCCCCGTCCGCTTTGCGGAGATCAGCGGTTACGCCTGCATGTGCGAGCTGGCCTACAGCTCCCACGGGCTGCGCCCGGAACTCAGCTACGGCAGCCACTTCTTCCAGGACCTGGTGGAATCCGGCATCTTCTATGCGGCCATCTACCAGGGCGAGCCCGGCTGTGAATTTATGGAGGAGGCTTTTGACGCCTTCCCCGACCGCTACGAAGAACTGACCGGTGATCAGAAGCTTCGCGGCGTTGTCCGGGTCTATGACCTGGGCGAAAAGGGGGCTATCCTCTATTCCGAGGTCAAGAGTCAGGAGTGCTTCCTCGGTGTGGTGCAGGAAGCGTAACAACGAGGCAACGCGGGCCGGTCTCCGCGCAGTCGCGTGAAGAGAAAAAGGCTGTCTCAAAACACCAGAACCTGTCATGATGAGGAACCAGTCCTCAGACTGGTGACGTGATCATCCGTACCATGAATTGCCATTCAGACGGGTTGTACGGATCGCCACACCAGTGTGAGCACTGGTTCGCAATGACAGGGTGTTTTGAGACAGCCTCTCTGTTTTTGGTGTTTTACTTTCTCAGAAACGTCTGGGAGACCGGGAATTCGAAATAAGTGTCCGGATACGGTTCGTCTTTCAGCGTGAAGTGCCACCATTCGCAGTCAATGGGTTCAAATCCGCTGCGGAGCATGGCCCTTTGCAGCAGCATTCTGTTCTCATACTGCTCTTCCGTAATTCCGCGGTAATCCGGATGGGAAACCTCGCTGAAGAGGTCAAAGGGGCCGCCCATGTCCAGTTCCTTCCCGGAGCGCATGTCCAGCAGGGTCAGGTCAACGGTGCTGCCGCGGCTGTGGCTGGACCGCCTTGCGATGTAGCCTCTGCTGAACAGCTCCTGCTTTTCCAGGTTCGGGTAGAAATAAGGCTTCATGCGCACGTCCTGATCTTCAATCCCCCACAGCTCAAAATGCCGCACCGCACAGGCGGGCCGGTAGGCATCGAAGACCTTGAGGCGGTAACCGTGCACCATCATCTCGGTGCTGACGGCTTTCAGCGCTCTGGCCGCTTCAATGGTCAGCAGTGCGCAGGGTTCCTCGTACCCGTCAATCCGGTCCCCGATAAAGTTGTAGGTGGAATAGTAGCGGATCTCCTGCACAATCAGCGGCACATAATCCGCCAGCACCACAAAGCCCGACGGGTCCATCTCGGGGCTTCTTCTGTTTCCGTGATTCAAAATATCACCTCCGCCTGTGCGTTAAGCCGATTATACAGGAATTGTCCCGGTTTGAAAAGCGGCATTTTCTGCAGCTGCCATCTGTATTGCCAAGTTCGATTTGCTCTGCTCTTCAGCATCATTTTATTTGAAAAAAACGGATTGACAGCGGGCAGATCCCGTGCTACAATACGCTAAACCGTTGAAGAAGAGTGAGTAGGCAAGGCAAAAGCTTCTTCAGAGAGCTGCCGGTTGGTGCGAGGCAGTGGGGCTTGCAGTGCTGAATGGACTTCCGAGGGCGATCAGAAACGGCTCCGCCGGAGTATGTGAGACGGGTTGACCTTCCGTTATTCGGGTCAGCATATGATAGTATGCGTAAAGTGGGCGCAGCTGATGCGCCAAGCCGGGTGGCACCGCAGGAACCTGAGCTCCTTCTGAAGTTCTGTCCTGTCCCAGCGAAAGCTTTGGGACAGGGCTTTTTCTGTCCCGAAAAAGAAATCGCGGACGCACCGGCCAAGTCCGGCGCCGCAACAGAAAGGAGCCTTTACCATGGCGACAGAAAAAAAGATCCCCTACAAAATCTATCTGGAAGAAAGCGAGATGCCACAGGCCTGGTACAACGTCCGGGCCGACATGAAGAACAAGCCCGCTCCCCTGCTGAACCCGGGCACGCACGAGCCCATGACAGCGGAAGAACTCGGCGGCGTCTTCTGTGACGAACTGGTCCGGCAGGAACTGGACAACGACACACCGTTCATTGAGATTCCGCAGGAAATCCGCGACTTCTACAAAATGTACCGTCCGGCACCGCTGGTGCGGGCTTACTGTCTGGAGGAAAAGCTGCAGACCCCTGCGAAAATCTACTACAAGTTTGAAGGCAACAACACCAGCGGCAGCCATAAGCTGAACTCCGCCATCGCCCAGGCCTATTACGCAAAGCTTCAGGGCCTCAAGGGCGTGACCACTGAGACCGGTGCCGGCCAATGGGGCACCGCACTGTCCATGGCCTGCGCCTATCTGGGGCTGGACTGCAAGGTCTTTATGGTCAAGGTGAGCTATGAGCAGAAGCCCTTCCGCCGTGAGGTCATGCGCACCTACGGGGCGTCGGTTGTCCCCTCCCCGTCGGATACTACCGCGGTCGGCCGGAAAATCCTTGCGGAGCATCCGGGTACCACCGTTTCCCTCGGCAGCGCCATTTCCGAAGCGGTGGAGGCGGCAGTTACCGCTCCCGGTTACCGCTATG
>CAZBXX010000069.1:0-12254 GCA_964495965.1 uncultured Oscillospiraceae bacterium
CTTTCTTGCATTGTTCAATTTTCAAGGTGCTTCCGCCGTCTTGAGCGACAGCTTACAAAATATACCACAGGGATACGGCGTTGTCAAGAAGTATTTTCCGGATTTTAAAAATATTTTTTGAGAAAATTTGCGTTTAATTTGTAACCGTCTTCATGTGGCTTTCTTCGCGGCTGTTGAAAAGGCCGGGTGCTTAAAAACACAGGATATCTTTACTGTTTTCGCAGGACTGCGCTGCCGTGAAGATCGCAGACCGGCATCGGGAGCAGCTCCTTCTCCCTGCAGAATTCCCGGACTGCCCTGCCCGCGCCGGTATACTGGGTGCTGTTTACATCATGTACCAGCAGGACGCCGCCGGGAGACAGACGGTCCCAGAACAGCGGAAGTGCCGCCGCGGTGGGGGCATACAGGTCCGCATCCACGGAGACGAAGGCGAAGGCGTCAGCCCGGCAGTCCCGGAAGGTATCCTGGAAATACCCTTTGTAAAAGACGGCATGTTCCGGGTAGGGAAGCCGCCTGCCGACGAGGTCTTCCGCCGTGCCGGAAAAGTCTCCGGCTTCGGCACGGGAAAGATCCAGCATCCTCTCGAGCTCCACATCCTTTGCGGGGAAGCCCTCAAAGGTATCGAAGAGATGGATGCTGCGGTCCGGGAACGCGGCATTGATCAGCACGGCAAAATCACCGCGGAACACGCCCAGCTCCGCCACATCGCCCGGGATGTCCTGCTCATGTATCTGTTCCGCCAGCAGACGCATGGTCGCAACACGGGCGTCGAAGACCCTCAGCGCATCCGAATGCAGAATTTCACCGTCAAACCCCAGCTCACGGAGCTGCGATTCCATCTGCCCGGCGCGTTCTCTGTCCGACACGCAGAGGCAGAAGCAGTCCGGATCACCGAGAAGGCTCTCCCGCGGGGAAGTCACCGGGATCCCTGCCAGCATCGTTCCCCAGCGGGCTTCATTGTTGTCCGCAAAACATGAAATCGTATACCCGGCGCCGATCAGCCGGGAGATCATGGCGCCGAACTGTCCCGCACCGAAAAGTACCACGGTCTTCATTCTGTTTCCTCCTTTGCGTATTTGACGGTCGGGTTCCGGCCCAGCTCCGAACAGCTGTTTTCCGTTTCGGAATCCGGTACGCTCATCTGACTGTCTTCATTTTGAAAGGGACTGTCTCAGACACCGGAATCTGTTACGATAAGGAAGCAGTGCTCAGACCGGCGGCGTGACCATCCGGTACATGAATTGCCATTCATACGGATTGCCACGCCAGTGTGAGCACTGGTTCGCAATGACGGGGTGTTTTAAGACAGCTCTTCTGCAGCCCTTCCGGAGTCCTCTGCAGCCCCTCTGTAACGCTGTCTGGGGTTTCGCTTCATTCGCAGCGGGGCATTTACTTTTCACCCATGGTGCCGATGTAAGGAAGCGGTTCCTTCCGGCCGTTGATGGCATTGGAGATGCCCTTCACCATCAGATAGATGCGGGCAATCGTTGCGATCCAGCCGATGCCCATGAGGCCCGTCAGGATGTCCGCAATGATGCCGAAGATAAAAAGCTTCATGCCCTGTTTTGCATGATAGCGGGCATATTCATCCTGCGGCGTGAAAATGGACGGAAGGATGAAGAGAAAACTGAAGTAGCTCAGCGCGGCAAGGGCTTTGTTCCCCTCCCCTGTCGCTGAGGCATAGCCGGACTCGGTGCTGCCGTAATAGTGGGCGCCCGCCGCGGCGGATGCACCGGCCGCGTTCTGCTGCGCCTGCTGAGCCTTGCGGCGCTCATACTCCTGCCGGGCCCATTCCCGTTCCTTTTCCTGCTGCTCCTTACGGGCAGCTTCCTTCGCAGCCTGCTCCTCGCGGCGCTTTTTCTGTTCCTCAGCCCACTTCAGGTTCTGCTCTCTGGCACGCCGGCGCTGCTCTTCCAGTTTCTGCCGCATTTCGTCATTGGCCTGGCTGGCACCCGCCGCATGCACCGCGGCACTCTGCTGCGCAGCAGCCTCCTCCCGTGCGGCCACAGCTGCCGGATCATAGCCGCATGCCAGGCAGATTGCCTGCCCGTCGGGGATATACGCACCGCAGTTGTTACAATAAGGCATGTCCGTATTCTCCTTTACTGAATCCAGCCAGGTCCGTCAGCGCATTTCCTGCACATCAGCTGCCAGCATCTCCTCAAAGGCGCTCACCTGCATGGCACCGAGATCCTTGCCTTCCCTGGTGCGGACGGCCACGGTGCCCGCTTCCACTTCCTTGTCGCCGATGACCAGCATATAGGGAACTTTTTCAAGCTGGGCGGAGCGAATCTTGTAGCCGATCTTCTCGTTGCGGAAATCCGCCTCCACCCGGTAACCGGCATTCTCCAGACTGTTCTTCAGCTCGGCGGAGTATTCAGCGGCGCGGTCGGTGATCGGGAGGATCTTGACCTGCACCGGAGAAAGCCAGGCCGGGAAAGCGCCGGCATAGTGCTCGGTAATCACACCGATGAAGCGCTCGATGGAGCCGAAGACCACACGGTGGATCATCACGGGGCAGACATCCTTGCCTTCGGAATCGACATAGGTCAGGTCGAAGCGGCCGGGCAGCTGGTAGTCCAGCTGAATGGTGCCGCACTGCCAGGTTCTGCCAAGGGAATCCTGAATGTGGAAGTCCAGCTTCGGGCCGTAGAAGGCGCCGTCGCCGGGGTTGATGGTGTATTCCTTGCCGATAGAAGTAATGGCATCGGCGAGAGCGGCGGTGGCAATGTCCCAGTCCTCCACGGAACCGATGTGATCTTCGGGCATAGTGGAAAGCTCAATCTTATACGGCAGACCGAAGACGGAATAGACCTCGTCAAAGAGCTGCGCAATGCGGATGACCTCGTCCTTGATCTGGTCCTTAGCCAGAAGGATGTGGGCATCGTCCTGCGTGAAGCAGCGGACGCGGAACATGCCGTGCAGGGCGCCGGAAAGCTCGTGCCGGTGTACCAGGCCGAGTTCGGCATAACGCAGAGGAAGCTCCTTATAGGAGTGGGGCTCCAGGTCGTAAACCAGAATGCTGCCGGGGCAGTTCATGGGCTTGATGGCAAAGTCCTCGCCGTCAATGACGGTGGTGTACATGTTGTCTTTGTAGTGGTCCCAGTGACCGGAAGTCTCCCAGAGGGTGCGCTTCATGATCTGGGGCGTGGAGATCTCCACATAATCCCACTTCTTGTGCACGCCGCGCCAGTAGTCAATCAGCGTGTTGCGCAGAACCATGCCCTTCGGCAGATAGAACGGGAAACCGGGCGCCTCGTCCCGGAAGGCGAAGAGACCCAGTTCCTTGCCCAGCTTGCGGTGGTCGCGCTTTTTGGCCTCTTCCAGCTGGGTGAGATAGGTGTCGAGCTCTTCCGCGGTACGGAAAGCCACGCCGTTGATGCGGGTGAGCATCTTGTTTTTGCTGTCATCCTTCCAGTAGGCGCCGGACTGCTGGGTGACCTTGAACGCCTTCAGAGCCTTGGTATAGGTCAGGTGCGGTCCGAGGCACATGTCGACATAGTCGCCCTGCTGGAAGAAGCTGAACTCGGTCTCCTCCGTAAGGTCATCCCGCATATGCTCGACCTTGTAGTCGGCACCGCGCTCGGCCATGTAGGCAATGGCCTCGTCCCGGGGAAGCACGAAGGACTTGATGGGAAGATTCTGCTTGACAATCTTCTTCATTTCCTTCTCGATGGCCTCGAGGTCCTCGTTGGCGAGCTTCACGTCACCGAGATCGACGTCATAGTAAAAGCCGTTCTGGGTGGCGGGGCCGAAGGCGAACTTCGCCTGCGGATGCAGATGCTGGATGGCCTGGGCCATAATGTGCGCGGCGGTATGCCGGATGACGTGGAGTTCCTCTTCCTGCGGGCATTCGCCGACCGTTCCGTCCTTGTAGATAATCTTCATGATACTGTTCTCCTCTCAAAAAAACACCCCTGGCCTTCGCCAAGGGTGCATAACATTACACGGTTCCACCTTGATCTTTCACTCATTCATGCAACTGACGCGTGCCAACGGGGAAGCATTTCCTCTTCCCGGCTCCGGAGCGGTCGCCCTGTCGCTGTCCTGCAAGCGGCTCACAGCCAAGGCCGCTCTCTCTGAGGCAAAACACCGACAGCGTTCTCCATCAACGCCTTTCTCAATTCGCGCATACTATAGCATTTTTGTCCGGTCCTGTCAACGGATTTCGGGGCTGCAACCGGGCCGATTTTTGCTGTTTCAAAGCTCTTTTGTCTGTTCCTTCTGTCTTCACAGGCGTTTTTACACTTTGTTTACACGTTGAAGCGGAAGAGCGTGACGTCCCCGTCCTGCATGACGTATTCCTTGCCTTCCAGACGGAAAAGGCCCTTTTCCTTCGCCGCAGCCATACTGCCGCAGTTCTTCAGATCCTCAAAGGCGACGATCTCAGCCCGGATAAAGCCGCGTTCAATGTCCTTGTGGATCTTCCCGGCGGCCTTCGCCGCCTTGGTTCCGCGGACAATGGTCCAGGCGTGCACATCGTCCTCCCCCGCCGTGAGGAAGGAAATGTAACCGAGAAGATCATAGGATGTTTTGATGAGGCGGTCCAGGCCGCGCTCGGTGAGGCCGAGGTCTTCCATGAACATCTGCGCTTCTTCCGCGTCCAGTTCGGTCAGATCCTCTTCAAACTTTGCCGCCACCGGAAGCACCGCGGCATCGTGTTCCGCAGCATAGGCCTTCAGAGCGGTGTAGTTGGCATCTCCGTCCGGGTCGCTCATTCCGGCCTCGTCCAGGTTCGCCACATAGATGACGGGCTTCACCGTCAGGAGGCCGCCATCCTGAAGCATGTCGGCATCTTCATCGGAAAAAGCGAAATCGCGGGCGGGCTTCTCCGCCTCCAGGTGCGCGATCAGCGACTCGCAGGTTTCGCACTCGTGCCTGTACTTTTTGTCTCCGCCCTTGGCGTTCTTCTTCGCGCGCTCGAGGCGGCGCTCGGTGATCTCAAGATCCGCCAGAATCAGCTCCAGTTCAAAGGACTCCACATCCCGCATGGCATCCGCCGACTCCAGGAAGACTCCATCGTCCTCAAAACAGCGAACCACTTCAACCAGCGCATCCACCTGGCGGATGTGCTGGAAGACTTCATTCCCCTTTCCGCCGCCGCTGCTGATGCCGGGGATGTCAACGAAGTCCACCGTGGCGGGAGAATACTTCTTTGGATGATAGTAGTCCGAAAGCCAGTCCAGACGTTCATCCGGGACCTTCGCATTGCCGATGTTCGGCTTCGCGCCGGTATTGGTGTAGCTGCCAGTTTCGGCCTTCGCACCGGTGAGCGCATTAAAAAGCGTGGTCTTCCCGACATTCGGGAGGCCGACAATGCCTAATTTCATATGTAACCCATTCCCCTTCCATGCAGAAAAAGAGCCTGCTGTGACAAAGGCATTATACCACAGCAGGCAGGTTTTTCAATACTCGAGTTTTGACAAGGGGACTTCCGGTACGGCAATCGGAGAGGCGGTGAAGCTTCCCGTGCATCTTATCGTCCTAAAATGCATCTTACCGCCCAAAGTCTTGAAAACACCGGTGAAACCGGTAGAATGGCTCTGCAATCCGAAAAAGGAGCGGTGATCGCGATGGGGTTTGTCCTGTTCATTATATTCTCAGCACTGGAGATCGTTCTGGCCGTAAAGGGATGCGGCAGAGGTAAAGAGAAAAGAGTGTGGCTGAAAAACCGGCTGCTCGTCCGCCTGGCGGAGATCGGCATCGTGCTGATTGCACTCTTACTCCCCTTTGGGCAGAAATGGCGGCTCGTTCCCCTGCTGGGCTTTCTGACGGCACTGGGGATCATAGCACTGCTGAGATGGCTCGGCAGCCGGAAAAACGAAAACGCTGAAAAGCAGACCCGCTCCGCGGTTTCCAACTGCGTGCTCAGCATTCTCTTCCTCGGTTTTCTGCTGCTCCCGGCTTTTGTCTTCACCGGCTACAGGGGTCTCCCCGTTTCGGGGCAGCATCCGGTTGCGGAGGCCTCCGCAATTCTGATCGACAGCGCACGAACCGAACCCTTTGAGGAGGACGGCAGCTTGCGTGAAGTGCCGGTGCACTTCTACTCCCCCGCCGACGCGGCCGATGGCGAGACCTTCCCGCTTGTGGTGTTTTCGCACGGGGCCTTCGGCTACTACCAGAGCAACACCTCCACCTATATGGAGCTTGCCAGCAACGGCTATGTGGTCGCGGCTGTCGATCACCCGCATCACGCCTTCTTTACGGAAGATACCGCCGGGCAGACGGTGTTCGTGGATCCGGGCTTTTTCCAGACGGCGATGAGCGCGAGCGGTGATCCGAACGACAGTGCGGAAGCCAACTTTGAAATCTTCCGGGAGTGGATGGATCTACGTACAGCGGACATGAACTTCGTTGTGGACACGCTGGAAGCCGCCGGAATCAGCGGCACATTTGACGGTGCCTGGTTTCTGCCGGGGGGCAACGCCGAGACGATCCTCTCCGTTCTGAAGTGCATGGATCTGACGAAGATCGGCCTGATGGGCCATTCCATGGGCGGCGCCACCGCGGTTCAGCTCGGCCGGGAGCGCAATGACATCTCCGCCGTCATCGATCTGGACGGCACCATGCTGGGCGAGTACACAGGTGTGGAGAACGGAAAGCTCACCATCCGCGAGGAAGCCTATCCCCTTCCCGTGCTTGAATTCAACAACTGGGAAACGTATAATGACCGCAGGGAATATCTGGCGCAGGGCGGCCGCTATCCCAACGATGAGCTGATCGGCAATGCCGCCGAGGGTTATGCCGTCACAATCCGTGACACGCTGCACATGGACTTCACCGACCTGCCTCTGCTGTCACCCTTTCTCGGGAAGATGCTCGGCAGCGGCGAGCGCGGCTGCCGGGAGACCATGACCATCGTAAACAGCCTGGTGCGGGACTTCTTTGATCACACTTTGAAAGGTGAAGGCACGTTTTCCGTGGAGGAGATCTACTGAACTGCTGACGTGCCGCGCGACACTATGGACGTAAAGATCAGGAAAATCGGTGCGGGAGAACAGGAACTGGTCCTGATCTGCTGCCGTGAAGTCACCGAGGAGGTGCGAGAGATCGTCGCCTTTGTCCGGTCCAGACAGGGAAGCCTGTCCGGCGTACAGGGCGAAAAGCAGTATGAGATTCCGGTCTCCGAGCTGTACTACATCGAGTCGGTAGACGGGAAGACCTTTCTCTACACGAAGGCGCAGGTCTATGAAACCTCATACCGGATCTACGAACTGGAGAATCTGCTCCGGCCCAAGCATTTTCTGCGAACTTCCAAGTCTATGCTGCTGAACCTGATGAAGATCCGCTCCATCCGGCCCGCGCTGAATGGACGGCTCGTTGCCGTGCTGCAGTCGGGCGAGGAAGTGATCATTTCCCGCAGCTATGTGAAGGCTCTGAAGTCCGCTTTGAAGGGAGAATGACGAGATGAACCTCAAACAGTTTCTGATCCGAAAGCTGATGCTGTTTTTCACGCTTTCGACGCTCATCACCGTTGCTATGGTCTGTTTAGGGACAGCATTCGATCCGGAGGCCCGCTTCGGGTACGAAGGTCTTCTTTCTCCTTTAGTTTACGCCGGAGCCTGCGTGCTTCCCAGCCTGGTGACCTGGTCAAAGCGGGAACTGAAGCCCCGGGAACTGGTCCTGCGCGAACTGCTGCAGTTTGTGCTGACCGAGGCCGTTGTGCTGGGTCTGGCTTTCAGAAGCAGCGTGATCGACACCTCCCGCCCCGCTGTGGTGCTGGGGCTCGCCGGGAGCGTGCTGGTGATCTATCTGCTGGTCTTCCTGATCTCCTGGGCGGCCAATTCCGCCGAGGCGCGGGAAACTGACCGGGAACTGCAGGAATTCCAGCGTATCCACGGTGTCGAGATGTAACGAATCGGGTACGGTTTTCCCGATATAGTATACGGCACATCTCAGACCGTCACCACCCTGAACCCAACGACGGCGTCAGCCGGGGAAACAGAGGCTGCCGACCGCGGATGCCTTCTGCAGAGATTTGATACAATCGCAAGATCAGCGCAGCGGAAATGCAACGCAAAAACTGTCGTTGCATTTCCGCTGCTTTTTTTGACACGGCATGCCCGCCCAAAAATCGACCGTGAGTCGAAAAAAATCTTGACAACGGCGGCATTAACATTTATACTAAAAACCGACCGATAGTCGAAAAGGAGGCCGGACGATGAAAAAAGGCGAAAGAAGAAAACAGGAACTGCTGGAGATTGCTTACAGGCTGTTCCTGTCAAGGGGATATGAGAACACGAGCGTTGACGATATCATTGACGAGGCGGGCATCGCAAAGGGAACCTACTATTACTACTTTGAAAGCAAGGAGCAGACTCTGGAAGAAGTAATCGGGATGATGATTGAAAAGGAAATCG
This sequence comes from uncultured Oscillospiraceae bacterium, assembly GCA_964495965.1. Taxonomy (GTDB): domain Bacteria; phylum Bacillota; class Clostridia; order Oscillospirales; family Oscillospiraceae; genus Limivicinus. The sequence goes on from CAZBXX010000069.1 coordinate 8,361, forward strand.
AAGCCGCGGAATCCTTCCTGCTTTCCCCTGCGCCGGTGCCACAGAAGATCGTGGGTATCATCGCATCCATCCGGCCTGCACCCGAGGAGCAGACGATCGAGGGAGCGCTTATGCGCCCCGATAATATGATCATGCACCAGAAGATCAAGCGGAGACTTGTGGAAAAGGTCGTGCCGCTTCTCAGCAGAGTGGTTGAGGAGGGCGTGGAGCAGGGAGTCTTTGCCTGCGATCACATTCCCGAGCGCGTACGGATGATGCTCCTTTTAAGCAATGAACTGTTTGACGAAGGAAGGTTCACAGACAGAGATGTCGATGTGTTCATTGACCTCACGGAAAAACTGCTTGGCGCGCAAAGTCATTCCATGGACTTCATCCGGCAGCTGATCCGGGTCCCTCTGTCTTCCGATACCTGAAATGCAGAGCAAAAGCGGCAACTTCAGAAAATTCCTGCTTCTCTGGACGGGCGAACTGATCTCGTCGGTCGGCGGCGGACTGACATCCTTCGGGCTCGGGGTATACATCTTTGCGCGGACGGGCAGCGCGGCGAGCATGGCGCTCGTTACCCTGTTCGGGTTCCTTCCGACGCTGCTGCTTTCCTTCCCCGCGGGAGTGCTTGCGGACCGCTTCGACAGAAGGATGCTGATGATGATCGGTGACGGGTGCTCCGCCCTCGGCATCCTGTATATTCTGTTCTGTATGGCGGATGGCGGCGCAAGTCTTGTACAGATCTGTATCGGAGTTTCCGTCAGCGCGACATTCTCAGCCCTGCTGGAACCTTCCTTCCGCGCAACGATTACGGATCTTCTGACGCCGGAGAAGTACTCGAAGGCAAGCGGGCTTGTTTCGGTGGCGGGATCGGCAAGGTATCTGTTTTCTCCGGTTATCGCGGGCCTCCTTCTTGCCGTGAGTGATGTGATGCTCCTGCTCGTGATCGACATCTGTACTTTTTTCCTGACGGCGGTGCGCGCCGCTGTCGTAAGACGCGGGATCGGCGCCGGAAAGAATGAAAACAAAGAGCCCATCCCCGAAAGCATCCGGACAGGCTGGCGGATCCTTCACAGGAAGCGCGGCGTCATCCTTCTTGTGCTTCTGTCCTCGGCCGTCACGCTTTTCATGGGGATGTTCCAGGTTCTTGCCGAACCGCTGATCCTTTCTTTCCGGGACGCGAAAACACTGGGCATAGCCGAAACGCTGTGCGCCTGCGGCATGCTTTTCAGCGGGCTGATCCTGGGAATAAGAGGACTGAAGGGCGGATACGTCAGAACTCTCGGCCTGTCGCTTTGCGCATCGGGGCTGTTTATGTCCGGATTCGGTCTTTTTGAAGACATCGTGCCGGTCTGCGTTTTCGGGTTTCTGTTCTTTGCAGCGCTTCCGTTTGCGAATAACTGCCTTGATTATCTGATCCGGCTGAATATTCCGGCTGACGTGCAGGGACGTGTATGGGGAATGATCGGGTTCATCTCACAGCTCGGGTATGTCGTGGCCTATGCATGTTCCGGCGCAGCAGCGGATGCGCTCGGCGCAATGACCGGGCGCGGAACCGGGAGAGGAGCCGCGCTTGTGATCGTTGCCGCGGGGATTGCACTAGCGGCGACGGCAGCAGTCATTCCGCTTACGAAGAGTATACGGAAACTTGAGCTTACTGAAACGGAAGAAATGTGATGGTTTGATCCCAGCGAGAAAGGCGGCGCCGGAGTGATCCATTCCGGCACCGCCTTTTCAGGTTTCAGCCCTGCCTGTCCCCAGACTCTTCAGATCATCCGTCACAGCAGCAGGCATGAGTGTGAAGGACTTCTTTCTCTCGGCCACCCTGTAAAACAGCATATATTTGAGCATTTTAATCAATTCTTAAACATTTCCCATCTTGGTTCTTAAACTGATTTCAGGTAAAATACACGCGAGGTGAAAAGAGATGCCTACCATTTTAGTCTGTGATGATGAAAAGGATATTGTGTCTGCTTTGGAAATCTATCTGCACGCCGAAGGCTATGATACCGTCGCTGCCTATAATGGGCATGATGCGATAGAAAGACTTCACGAACAGGAGATCCATTTAGTACTGTTGGATATCATGATGCCGGAGATAGACGGCCTTTCCGCGCTTGCAAGAATCCGGCAGGAGAGCAATGTTCCAGTTATCCTGCTGACCGCCAAGAGTGAGGATACAGACAAGGTGCTCGGGCTTAATGTAGGCGCTGATGATTACATCACCAAGCCTTTCAATCCCGTGGAGCTGACTGCCCGTGTACGATCGCAGCTCCGTCGCTATCTGCAGCTCGGCGGAGGCACTGCCCCTGAGAATACAAGAAAGCTTGGAAATATCGAACTCGATGATAAGCGCAAAGTCGTTACCCGTGACGGAGAACCTGTCTCTCTTACACCGCGGGAATACGATATCCTGAATTTTTTACTGCAGCACCCGGGAGAAGTCTTTTCACCCGGAGAGCTCTACCGGCAAGTATGGAATGAAGAGCCCTACGGGGCGGAAAGCACGGTGGCGGTGCACATTCGTCACCTGCGGGAGAAGCTGGAGATCGTCCCCGCCCAACCGCGCTACATCAAAGCGGTTTGGGGGCAGGGTTATAAAATAGAGGATCCATCTCCGGGTGAGAAGTGAGGGGATACTATGAACAAACTGAAAGGAAGTCCGGCGGCGAAAATTATTGCAGTGATCCTGCTTGCGATGAGCTGCCTGATGATCTGCGGCGTTCTCTTTGGCGTCACATGGCTGGACAGCGAGGGCGCATACAGTGATAAAACGATTGAGGATGTTCGTGACGCCATGATCGAAAAGCAGCTGCAACGCACCTGCTTTGATCTGCTTGGCCGCATGCAGGTAAACCCGGTCAACACAGCTTATGACAGCTCTATCCGATTCGAATTGCTTGACAAAAACGGGAATGTGCTGGCCGGCAACTTTAACGGAGACGAGTCTGTATCGAAAACCCATATCGTACATGTGGGTGCCTATCTCGACGGAATATATTTCATTACTGAAGATCTGCCGCTGACAGCACACGGTGACCTGTCCTGGGCCAGCAACTACAATGATGGTCTCGGCGTTGCCGTCGGCCCGGTGGTAACACCCACTCCTACCCCCCATCCCACACCTGAGGCAACAGTTGTCCCCGTTCCTCCTGTCACACCTACACCAACTCCTGCGCCGGCAGACAGAATTGAGGAATCAACCGGGACAGCGAATACCGATCGAACACAGGTCTGGAAAATGCGCCTTTACTGGACGCAGGCCAGTGAGAGCGCGGAGATAGACACAGAGGTACGAATCTATGAGGAACTGTACCCCTACCGTTATTCCCTGATTGCAGTCGGAGCTGTTTCTCTCCTGACAGCCATTCTTCTATTTGTATTTCTAATGGCCGCTGCCGGTCATCATGATGCATCCGGTGAAGTCAAAGCCGGTGTGGTGGAAAGGATTCCTTTTGACTTGCTGCTATTCATTGTCATGGCGGGAGTTGGCATCCTGATCATGATTATTGGGGAAACCTTCAACAGCAGGAGAATCGTACTGAGCTTCGTGATAGCGGCAATATGTTTAATCTGCTCGGGTTTGCTGACGCTTTTGTGCCTGATGAGCGCTGCCGTACGGCTGAAGCTGAAAACACTTTTATCAAGCTGCCTTATCTGGCGCGTTCTGCGCTGGGGTTGGAAATGGCTAAAGAAAGTTTTCTGCGCAGCTGCTGATCTTTTACATGGCATCCCGCTGGTATGGAAATGGATCCCGGCATATGCTGTTCTGCTCATCGTTGATCTCTGGCTTACCTTTACCTTCCGCCGTGATTCCGACATGCTGGGCTTTGTGTTTCTACTTCGCTGGGCACTGATTGCGGCCGCGATTCTTTACATTGTGCTCTGTCTCCGCCGTCTGCGCAACGG
>CAZBXX010000070.1:0-12230 GCA_964495965.1 uncultured Oscillospiraceae bacterium
CATCTCAGTTTTCTCTGGTGTTTTTGGAAGTGCCTGGCGGTCTCCGAAGAGATAAGGGAGTTCAGCAAGCGATAATTTCAATGCCAAAATGACGCAGAACGAGCGCAAGTGCCAGGTGGAGAAGTATGACAGATTATAAAGCAAAATAATGTTGGAGGCGGGTTTTACTACGTAAAGGCGTTCTTTGATCTTGTGGATATGATATAAGATTAGCTTTTATATTGAAAAGCGATAATGTAACAAATCCAACGCGTTCAACGCGTTGGATTTGTTGATCGTGTTGAGAAGAATAGGATAGCGTCAGATAGATCAAAAATGGTAACACTCTCCCAGACAAAGAGATGGTTAATAATGAGGTCGAACTAACACCATTATGGCAACAAGGCGCCGGGGGTATGTGACAACACGATCAAGCCAGGTCATTTCAGAGTGTGTACTCTTGACGCATGCGGAAAATCAGTTTAAAATAAAGTAGACTTCAAATTAAACTAAAAATGAGGTACAGTTATGCTGTATATACATCGTTCATTGGAAAGAAAGTTTCTCAAGATGAGCAGTGCTTTCAAAGCAGTTATGGTGACCGGAGCTAGGCAGGTCGGCAAGTCTACTATGCTGAAATATCTGGCACAGGATTCCGGACGCACCTATGTTTCCCTGGATGATGCGGATATCAGGGAACTGGCAGAAAGTGATCCGAAACTCTTCTTTCAGATGTATCAGCCCCCTATCCTTATAGATGAAGTGCAGAAAGCGCCGGCACTCTTTGAGCAGATCAAGATCCTCTGTGATGAGAGTGATGAACGGGGGCGGTTCTGGCTGACCGGTTCCCAGAGCAAGAAATTGATGAAGCAGGCCGGCGATTCCCTGGCGGGCCGGATCGGTATCCTGAAACTGTTCAGTCTGTCAGCAAAAGAACTTGAAGGAAGACCGGATGATATACCGGAGGACTACACCCTCTCTTCCTTGCTCTTAAGAAGCCGTAACTATCCTGAGAACAATATTCAGGATGTTTATACCCGCATCTGGGAAGGCGGTATGCCGGATATGATCTCAATGGATGCTGAACTTCGCCGTGAATATTGGAATTCCTATATTGATTCCTATCTTATGAGAGATGCTGTGGATGACAACGGCATTCAGGATACAAAAGGGTTCCGAAAGCTGCTGAGGGCCTGTGCCGCATTTACCGGAGAGTTGGTCAACTATAATGATTTGGGGAATGCCGCAGGCGTTTCAGGCGCAACGGCCAAAGAATGGGTCAAGATCCTTGAGACGATGGGGATCATTTTCCTGCTGGAGCCCTACTTCAACAACGAACTGAAGCGTATGATCAAGACACCGAAACTGTATTTCTGTGACACCGGGCTCTGTGCGTTCCTGTCTTCCTGGACCAGCCGTGATGTACTGATGAACGGAGCGGCATCCAGCCATTTTCTTGAGAACTATACTGTATCTGAGATGCTCCGCAACTCCTGTTACGGAGAAAAGAAAGTAAATCTGAATTTTTACCGGGACACAAATCAAAAGGAGATCGACCTGGTCATGGAAACAGACGGACAGCTTCATCCCTTTGAGGTCAAACGTGCAGCATCACCGGATAAAAAGGTCATTAAGTCGTTCTCTTTGCTCGAAAAAAGCAGCAAGGAAATCGGAGCGGGGGGCATCATCTGCATGGCTGCGAAACCGTTTCCGATCGATGCAGCGAACAGCATGATCCCGGTCAATTTGCTGTAGGCAGCGGGTAATCGCTATAGAAATACAAGGTTTGTGAGATCTCGGAGAGTGCCGGCGAAGAAGAGCTTGCCGGCAGCCTGTCGTATCTGAAGGGCAAGGAAAAGGAACTTCTTTTGTACCTGATCAAGCACTATAAGAGGGAATTCACTCCTATTGAAGTCAGCCGGGAGATCGGAGTAACTAACAAGACGGTAATCAACCGGTTAACTGTTCTGGCAAAGCAGGGCTTCGTTATACCCATCATGGTAAATCAGAGGATCCGGACTTACAAGTTAAGTGAGTTCACCGGAAATCATGAACAGGACATTAAGAAGATGGTCAATTAAGAAAGGAGCCGGGCGTTATTCCGGCTTGCTTTTTCCGGGGGATTATAGTAAGATATGCTTATACAATAAGTTGTAGGACTTCACAGACTACGGAGGGCTGACGATGAAGGGAATTATACTTGCGGGGGGCAGCGGGACAAGGCTTTATCCGCTGACGCTTGTTACCTCCAAACAGCTGCTGCCGGTCTATGACAAGCCGATGATCTTCTACCCGCTTTCCACGCTGATGCTGGCGGGGATCCAGGACATTCTGATCATATCCACGCCGACGGATCTGCCGAACTTTCAGCGGCTGCTGGGAGACGGAAGCCAGTTTGGCGTGCGGTTTGCGTATGTGGAACAGCCGTCGCCCGACGGGCTTGCCCAGGCCTTTCTGCTGGGAGAGGAATTTATTGAGGACGATGCGTGCGCGATGGTGCTGGGGGACAACATCTTTTACGGAAACGGCTTCAGCAGCATTTTGAACGGGGCACGGGAGAAGGCGGAAAAGGGAAGGGCTTCGGTATTCGGGTATAAGGTGACGGACCCGGAGCGCTTCGGCGTGGTGGAGTTTGACAAAGACGGCAAGGTGCTCTCCCTTGAGGAGAAGCCGAAGCAGCCGAAGAGCCATTATGCGGTGACCGGGCTGTATTTTTACCCCAAAGGGGTGGCGGAAAAGGCAAAGCTGATACGCCCCTCCGGCCGGGGAGAGTTGGAGATCACCGATCTGAATGCGCTGTATCTGCAGGAAGACCGGCTGGATGCCTCTGTGCTGACCCGCGGTTTTGCGTGGCTGGACACGGGGACGATGGACAGTTTGATCGATGCGGCCGACTTTATTGCCACAATCGAAAAACGGCAGGGGATACAGATCTCGTCCCCGGAGGAAATTGCCTACCGCAAAGGGTTTATTGACCGCGACCAGCTGCTTGCGGCAGGGAAGCGCTACGGGAAAAGCCCCTACGGCGATTATCTGACGGCGCTGGCAAAGACCCTGTGAAAAAGAGCTGGACCGTTATCAAGAGAGAGGTATTTTTATGACAATCATCGTAACAGGCGGGGCGGGGTTCATCGGCTCCAACTTTATATTCTATATGCTGGAGAAACACCCGGAAGACAGGATCATCTGCCTGGATAAACTCACCTATGCGGGGAACCTTTCCACGCTGGCGCCTGTGATGGAGAAGAGCAACTTCCGGTTCGTGAAGGAAGACATCTGCAACCGGGAAGCGGTGTACGGGCTTTTTGAAGAAGAGCACCCGGATGTGGTGGTGAACTTTGCAGCGGAAAGCCATGTGGACCGGTCTATCCTGGACCCGGAACTGTTTCTGAAGACGAATATCATCGGGACGTCGGTGCTGATGGATGCCTGCAGGAAGTACGGGATCGGGAGATTCCACCAGGTATCCACCGACGAGGTGTACGGCGATCTGCCGCTGGACAGGCCGGACCTGTTTTTCACGGAAGAGACGCCGCTGAAGACTTCGTCTCCGTATTCTTCGTCCAAGGCGTCGGCCGATCTGCTGGCACTGGCGTATAAGAGGACTTACGACCTGCCGGTGACCATCTCCCGCTGCTCGAACAACTATGGGCCGTATCAGTTCCCGGAGAAGCTGATCCCGCTGATGATCAACAATGCGCTGCATGACAAGCCCCTGCCGGTATACGGAGAAGGGCTTAACGTGCGTGACTGGCTGTATGTGGAAGACCACTGCAAGGCCATTGACCTGATCCTGCAAAACGGGACCGTGGGGGAAGTGTATAACATCGGCGGGCACAACGAGATGAGCAACATCAACATTGTGAAGCTGATCTGCCGGGAGCTGGGGAAGCCGGAGAGCCTGATCACCTATGTGACGGACCGGAAAGGCCATGACCTGCGCTATGCCATCGACCCGAAGAAGATCCATCAGGAACTCGGGTGGCTGCCGGAAACCATGTTTGCGGAGGGCATCAAAAAGACAATACAATGGTATCTGGACAATAAAGAGTGGTGGGAGACCATCGTGTCCGGGGAATACCGGCAGTACTACGAGAAAATGTACCGGAACCGCTAAAAGTTTGTATTTCAACCTTTCATTATCAGAAAAGAAGGTGTGACAGATGAGAAGAAGGAGACGCAGAAGCTTATGGCCGGTGATCCTGATCGTGCTGCTGCTGGTGCTTCTTGCACTGGTCGCGGTTTTTGTGTCCCGCGTCGGCGGGATCAACGTCGGGGAACTGTTTCGGAACACCGGCAACGTACTGAAGCCGAACAAGGCTGAACAGCTTGTTATGGCGACGCCCTCTCCGGTGGTCTGGTCACCGACGCCGATGCCGACGTCTACCCCGGTGCCAACCCCGAAAGCTACCCCGAAGCCTACTACAACGCCTGTGCCTACGCCGGAACCGACGCCGGTGCCGGTGGAATTTTCGGTGCAGACGGGACGGCAGATCCCTATCTTTTCGTATTATGCGGTGAGCAGCGGGAAGCCGGGCAGCGCAGCCTACGATTCGGACATTGTGCATGCGGATGATTTTTCCGCACAGCTGCAGGCACTGAAAAGCGGCGGCTTCACAACGCTTACGTTTGAAGACCTTGCCAACCTGGCAACCGTGGACAAGCCGGTCATCCTGACATTTGACGGGCTGTATGCCGAAATCTACACGGATGCCTATCCGCTGCTCAAACAGAACAATATGAAGGCCAACGTGTTTGTAAACCCCGACTATATCGGCCAGCAGGGGCGCATGACGCAGGCGCAGCTGAAGGAGATGGCGGATTCGGGCGTGATGTCGCTGCAGTGTGCACTGAACCAGTATGAATCGCTGGAGCTGGTGCCGAAGGAAGAAGTCAGAACGAGGGTGACGAACGCCAAGAACGGTGTGACGGCGATCACCGGGAAAGAGCCGATCGCTTTTGAGTACCCGGTGGGAAGCGTGGATTCGCACGAGCTGGAAGTGTGCTCCTCACTGTTTAAATTCTGTCTGCGCCGCTCGGGCGACCGCGCGTATGACACGTCAAGAGACAGCGGGTCACTCATCTACCAGTTTACCATGCAGCGGGATACGCCTTTAGCGATGTTCAGCTTCTGGGCGGGAAAAGCAAAATAAAAATTCAGATCATGAACCATTCCCGATATCTGCCCGTTGACAGGTATCGGGATTCGTTTCACGCGGCAGAAGCGAAGTGGGAAGAGGCGGAGGCCGACTGCCTGAACGTGACGATTCAAAACAATCAGGGAGCACTTGAACGGGCAGCAGCGGCATCGGAGAAAGTGACGGGCTCAGGATCGTAGCGGGGATCACGCAGGATGTGCAGTATCTGAGCGCTACGCTCCCGACACTGGGAGAGCTCCAAAAGGGCAGCACCAGGCTGGGAACAAGCCTCAACAAGATCTTTGTGGCCGCTGCGCTGATGGCGCTTGCCGAACTCAGCGGGCAGCAGAAGGTGAGCGTGGAATGGACCTTTAACGGCCGGGATGAAAACTGGAAGACAGATCTCATCGGGCTGACGCTCTCCGCAATCCCGGTTGCCGTAGACATGGGGGACATCCATTCTCCGCAGGACATCTTACGGGAGATCAATGAGCAAAACGAGCTCGGCATGCGGTACGCGGATCTGTCTCTCGGGAATAACGGCGTAACTCCGGGGGACCGGGACAGGATGATCGTGGTGTACGAATCCTGCTTTGACATGAACGCGTTTCTCCCGGAGGGGACGGAGGTCACGACCATATATGATAAGCTGAGCAGCACCTTCACCAGGTTTCAGATCATCCTTTTCGACACCGCAGATCCCGACAGCCCGATCCCGTTTTATATCAATTACAATTCCAAAGCGTATTCCATAGAATTAGTCGAGCGCTTCTGCGAAAGCTACAACCGGGCACTGATGCGGATGATCATGGAGGAGAAAGAATGAGCAACAACATCCTGCAAACGTATATTGCCGAGGGCACCCGCGTGCTTGCGCGCATGGAGAAGGAAAGCCTGTGCGCAAACGAGCTCAGCCGGGAGCTGCTGATGCGCCTGGTGCGGGAAAACGAGGACACCGAATACGGGAGAAAGTACGGCTTTCGGGATATACACTCCTATACGGATTATGCGGCAAAGGTGCCTTATTCCGGTTACGAAGACTATGAGCCGTACATTGAGCGGATGCTCTGCTTCGATGAAAAAAACCTGATCTCAAGTGCCGAGACCGTTTATTATGCGCATACCTCCGGCACTTCCGGCGCTTCGAAACTGATCCCCTGCTCGCAGGCGGCACGTTAAAATGCTTTTTGCGCTGCGGGAGCGAAAGCTGAGCTTTATGATGGCCACTTTCTCGCCGACGATATACGATATGGTAACGTATCTCAGAGGCAGCTGGAGGGCACTGTGTGATGACCTGGAAGCGGGCAGGATCAGCACGGACATTGCCGTAGACCCGGTGCTGCGCAAAAAGCTGAACGCGATGCTGACCCCTGACCCCGAGCGCGCATCCGAGATCCGCGCCATCATGGCGACGCATGCTGACGGAGCCTTTATCCCGCTCCTCTGGCCGGATATGAAACTGATCGTTACCATCGGCACGGCCTCCTTTGCACCGTATATTGAAAAGCTGCGGCAGGCACTCGGCAGCGGAATTACAACGGACCAGCTGACCTATGCCTGCTCGGAGGCGACCATCGGGGCACCGCTTCGGGAAAATGAGAGCGAATATATGCTTCTGCCGGAGGGCGGGTTTTACGAATTTATCCCTGTTGACGACGACGCGCCGAAAGAACCCGTGCTGATGGATGCACTCGAAGCGGGAAAAGAGTATGAAATCATCCTCACCAATCTGTCCGGGTTTTACCGTTACCGCCTGGGAGATGTGGTAAGGGTGACCGGGTATCATAACGAATGCCCGATGCTTGTATTTTCCTACCGGAAGAACCAGCTTATCAGCATGTACGGAGAGAAAATGACGGAAACCGCCCTGAGGACGGCAGTAGAAGCCGTGGCAGAGGAATCCGGCACGACGATCCTCGAGTTCAGCGTATACGCCGATGCGAGCACAGACCCGGGGCATTATACTGTGCTAATGGAGAGCGATGAGGAGATCACGCCGGACAGATGGCCTATGCCCTCTACCGCGATCTGAAGGTGATGGGCGGAGCGTCTCCCAACCAGATCAAACCCATCCATGTAATTACGGAGGGGAGACTGAAACGCTTCTTCTTCGGACTGCTGCAGAAGTAAAGAAAAAGAACGCCCTTCAGGAATGAAGGAAAAGACGGCACGATAGAAAAGTGAGGTAAAATAATTATGGGGATCCAGATATTCGGCAAGGCCAAGTGTTTTGACACGAAAAAGGCAGAGCGGTATTTTAAAGAGCGGCGGATCAAATTCCAGGCCATCGACCTGGTGCGCTACGGGATGAGCAGGGGAGAACTGAATTCCGTGATTGCCGCCGTGGGGCTGGACAACCTGGTGGATCCGAAGGATCAGGACTATGAGCTTTTTATGCACCTGGCACGGCGGGAGGACAAGATCGAAAAACTGTTTGAGATCCCGGAGATGATCCGCACGCCGGTGGTGCGCAACGGGAAGCAGGCCACCGTGGGATACTGCCCGGACGTGTGGAAGACCTGGCAATAAACGATCCGGAAGAAGCCATGCGGCAACGGGGAATTGCCGCATTGAATCCTGTCAAGGACCGTTTGGAAGGGACCGCCGGGAAGCGAAAAATGCTCTCAGGGGGCGACGGAGAGAAATTGCCGAATAGTTTTATGCATGATTGGCAAATAAGATAAAAGAACGCAAGAATATTTCGTTAGTTTCAACAAAATTCAGCCATTTTTCCCATTGCATCTGGGTAAGGTTGATGCTATAATATCTACTTGTGTAAGTTTGATTTTATATCACCGGAGGTCATTATGAAGAAACAGAAAGTTGGTTTTACCGAAACTGTCTTGCGTGATGCGAGCCAGAGCCTCATTGCAACCAGACTGAGCTACGATAAGATGGAGCCGATCCTTGAAACGATGGACAAGGCCGGCTACTACTCCTGCGAGGTCTGGGGCGGAGCAACGTTTGACGTCTGCCTGCGCTTTTTGAATGAGGATCCGTGGGAGCGTCTGCGCAAGATCCGCGCACACATGCCGAACACCAAACTCCAGATGCTGCTTCGCGGCCAGAATATCCTGGGCTACAAGCACTACCCCGATGATATCGTACGCCGGTTTGTACGGGCTTCCGTCCGCAACGGCATTGATATCATCCGTATCTTCGACGCACTGAACGACGTTCAGAACTTGAAAGTGGCTATTGAAGAGACCGTAAAATCCGGCGCAATGGCTTCCGGCGCGATTTCGTATACGACGAGCCCGGTGCACACGCTGGACAATTACGTAAAACTTGTCAAAGAGATGGCCGCAATGGGCGTTTCTTCCATCTGCATTAAGGACATGGCCGGTATCTGCACGCCGCAGAGCATGTATGATCTCGTTTCGGCCATCAAGGATGCAGAGCCGGATCTGCCGCTCGTTATGCACACGCACTGCACCACCGGTATGGCATATATGACTTATCTGAAGGGCATCGAGGCCGGTGCCGATGTTATCGACACGGCAATTTCACCGTTCTCCGGCGGTACTTCACAGCCGGCGACAGAGACGATCTTCTGCGCACTGCGCGAGATGGGGTATCAGGTATCTCTGGACGAGAAGACCCTTTACAAGATCGCCGACTACTTCAAGCCCATCCGCAACGACTACCTGAAGGACGGCACGCTGAACCCGATCTCCATGGGAACCGATACCCAGTGCCTCAACTACCAGATCCCGGGCGGCATGCTCTCCAACCTGCTGAGCCAGCTGAAGATGATGAATGCCCTTGACCGGTTTGACGAAGCCCTGAAGGAGACCCCGCTGGTGCGCAAAGACCTCGGCTATCCTCCGCTGGTCACCCCGACCAGCCAGCTCGTCGGCACGCAGGCCGTACAGAACGTGCTGGCAGGCGAGCGCTACAAGAACGTAGGCGCAGAGATCAAGGCCTACTGCCGCGGCGAATACGGCAGAACGCCGGCTCCCATTGACACGACGATCCAGAAGAAGATCCTCGGCGACGAGAAGCCGCTGACGGTGCGCTATGCAGACACTCTGCCGACGGATGCGTTTGAGAAGGCAGAGAAGACCCTCGGGGAGACCGCAAGGTGCGAAGAAGACGTGCTGAGCTACATCGCCTTCCCGCAGGTTGCAGAGAACTTCTTTGACAAGCGCCGTGAACAGGAAGAAAAGATCGTGAAGTATTCCATCACGGAGGAAAAGGAATGAAGGCAGATCTTGTAAACCTCGGCGTAGGCCAGGCAGCCGGAATTGCCACCATGGGTTATCTGGTGGTGTTCCTCGGGCTGATATTGCTGATGTGCGTTATCCTGGTGATGGCGAATATCTTTATCAACAAGGCAAAGCAGGCGGCCGCCGCTGCCGCTGCGGTTCCGGAAGCGCCTGTGAAAGCCGCCGAGCCGGCACCGGAACCCGTAAAGAAGCCGGTCGCTCCCGGCACGGCAGGCGAGTTGAAGCTCTATGACACGGATCCGCGCGATGCCGCCATGATCATGGCGATCGTTGCAAATGCCACGGGCAAAAATCTCAATGAGTTACGCTTCAAATCCATCAAGGAGGTAAAATAAACATGAAATATAAAGTCACCCTGAATAAGAGAGTATACGAAGTAGAAGTAGAAAAGGGCGAGGCAATGCTCCTGGATGAGTATGACGCAGTAGCTCCTGTGCCCGTAGCGGCACCTGTTGCGGCGGCACCTGCTGCAGCGGCACCTGTGGCAGCGGCGGCACCAGCACCGGCACCGGCAGCACCTGCCGCAGTTGCAGCAGGCGAAGTGGTGAAGAGCCCGATGCCCGGCAACATCCTGAAGATCCAGGTATCCCAGGGCCAGCAGGTGAAGGAAGGAGATGTGCTGATCATCCTCGAAGCCATGAAGATGGAAAATGAAATCGTAGCGACCAAGACGGGCTCTGTTGCACAGATCGTTGTGACGAAGGGCCAGGTCGTGGAAACCGGTGCTCCTCTGGTTGTCATCGCATAAGGAGGCAGCAGATGAACGTATTTGGAACCCTCAAAACACTGGCGCTGGAATCCGGCTTTGCCTCGTTTTTCATGGCGGGCGGCTGGAAGAACCTCGTCATGGTTTTGATAGCCTTTGTGCTGCTCTATCTGGGCATCGTCAAGAAGTTTGAGCCGCTGCTGCTGGTGGGGATCGCCTTCGGGTGCCTGCTGAGCAACCTGAGCTATTTTGTGGTACAGATGGGCGGAGACAATGCGCTGTACCACCCGGAACTGTGGGCAGATTTTCTGGATGCTACGAGCCCGTATTACCACAGCTACGGCCATATCATGAGCCATGCGGGATTGCTTGACTTCTTTTATATCGGCGTAAAGGCCGGCATCTACCCGTCTCTGATCTTTATGGGCGTCGGGGCAATGACGGACTTCGGCCCGCTGCTTTCCAACCCGAAGAGCCTGCTGCTGGGTGCAGCGGCACAGCTGGGCGTATTCATTGCCTTCTTCGGGGCGATCCTGCTCGGCTTTACCGGCCCGCAGGCGGCATCCATCGGCATCATCGGCGGAGCAGACGGCCCGACGGCCATCTACCTCACCACAAAGCTGGCGCCGGAACTGCTCGGACCGATCGCCATTGCGGCTTATTCGTACATGGCACTGATCCCGCTGATCCAGCCCCCGCTGATGAAGATGATGACCACACCGGAGATGCGTGTGGTGAAGATGGAGCAGACGAGAGAAGTATCCAAGACGGAAAAGATCATTTTCCCGATCGTGGTTGCGACTTTTGTTATTCTTCTCCTGCCCAGCACGGCACCGCTGATCGGCTGCCTGATGTTCGGCAACCTGGCGCGTGAGACCGGCGTGACGGAGCGGCTTTCCGACACGATGCAGAATGCCCTGATGAATATTGTGACGATCTTCCTGGCGACCTCTGTCGGCGCCACGATGACGGCACAGACATTCCTGAACATCCGCACGATCTACATCATCATACTCGGCCTGGTGGCATTTTCCATTTCCACCATCGGCGGACTTCTGGGCGGCGTGGCCATGTATTACGGCTCCGGCAAGAAGATCAACCCGCTGATCGGGTCAGCCGGCGTATCTGCCGTGCCGATGGCAGCACGCGTATCCCAGGATGTCGGACGGAGATACAACAAGACCAACTTCCTGCTGATGCATGCGATGGGCCCGAATGTGGCAGGCGTTATCGGTTCGGCAATTGCGGCAGGCTTCCTGCTCTCCGTCTTCGGCTGAGCAAACTTCCATTGTTAATTGTTTAAAGAAGGAGTATAAAAAATGGCAAATCTTGATCTCACCAAGTATGGCATTACCGGCACAAAGGAAATCTATTACAACCCCTCTTATGAACAGCTCTTCAAAGATGAGATGGATCCCTCTCTGACAGGTTACGATGTCGGCCAGCTGACTGAGCTGGACGCCGTCAACGTTATGACCGGTATTTACACAGGACGTTCCCCCAAGGACAAGTTCATCGTTATGGATGAGAATTCCAAGGACACCGTGTGGTGGACGACGGAAGGCTACAAAAACGATAACCATGTTGCAACACAGGAAGCATGGGCTGCCTGCAAGGACATCGCTCTCAAGCAGCTGAGCAACAAGAACCTTTATGTTGTGGATGCATTTTGCGGCGCCAACAAGGACACCCGCATGGCGGTGCGCTTCTTCATGGAAGTTGCATGGCAGGCTCACTTTGTGCGCAACATGTTCATCAAGCCGACGGAAGAAGAGCTTGCAAACTTTGAGCCTGACTTCAAAGTGTACTGCGCTTCCAAGGCAAAGGTTGAGAACTACAAAGAACTCGGGCTGAATTCCGAGACGGCCGTTATCTTCAACATTACCTCCCGTGAGCAGGTCATTCTGAACACCTGGTACGGCGGCGAAATGAAGAAGGGCATGTTCTCCATGATGAACTACTACCTGCCGCTCAAGGGCATTGCTTCGATGCACTGCTCCGCGAACACCGATATGAACGGTGAGCACACGGCAATCTTCTTCGGCCTCAGCGGAACGGGCAAAACCACCCTGTCCACCGACCCGAAGCGTCTTCTCATCGGCGATGACGAGCACGGCTGGGACGACAACGGTGTGTTCAACTTTGAAGGCGGCTGCTATGCCAAGGTCATCAACCTGG
>CAZBXX010000071.1:0-12064 GCA_964495965.1 uncultured Oscillospiraceae bacterium
GGCGTAGATGTGATACCTCAATTGATTTGTTTCCCTGTTTTTCAGTAGACCCTATTTACGTCCCACAAACAGCAATTCCGCCGGCTGCAGAAATACAGAACAGAAGGATATTGGCCTTTCCTTGAGAAAGCGGATCATTCACTGCCGCTCACAGCTCCACAGGCACTGACCATGTGCCGTCTGGCTGATATTCCGAAGTGTATACAGCACAGTTGCCTATGTATCTGGACCAGTAGCTGCCGTGCGAATCCGGAGTCAGATATTCCAGAATGCCCTTCATGGCGATGGCATGTGTTGAGATCAGGATGTCAGAATGGGTTCTGCAGCAGTCGTTCAGGAAGGCACATGCCCGGGCTATAACGCTGCCAAGCTGCTCCATGCCTTCCGGCGCAGGATTGCTGACAAAATCGCGGAAGAAGGTCAGCACTTCCGGCGCCGGGTCATGAAGGTCCATTCCTTCATAAGGCCCGTAATCCATTTCTGTCAGGCGGCCGTCTATGACCGGCTCCAGATCCGGCGAGATGATCTTAGCTGTCTGTATCGCCCGGATCAGAGGGCTTGAATAGACAGCATGAAAAGAGACCTCCTGCAGCTTTTTCGCAGCTTCTTTTGCCTGTCGGATCCCCGCGTCATTCAGCGGATGATCACTTCGCCCCTGCAGCACCTGTCGGTTATTCAGTTCTGTCTGACCGTGGCGGATCATGTAGATCATGGAATCACCTCATTGGGTTCCGGGAACATCTGATGTGAACGTTTCTATTCATATATGTGCTCAGTAGCGCCGGGTATTCCTCCGGATGTTCATACAGGAACTGGCAATGCCCGGGAGCTTTCGGCGGCGGCGGAAAGACCGGGGATGAACAGGATCGCAGGGTGTTCCTTCGGGCCCGTTGTGATAATGCGCATACCGGTATCTCCTCAAGGCTTTTCAGGATCGAACCAAAGCCTGTATTCACAGGCCCTCGCGCCTTCCGAAACCGCTGAATTACGGTCATAGCGGATATGGCGAAAGCCTTGTGAGTATTCCTTGTCCATATGGCAGATGCAGAGGACGGCCTTTTCATCGCCGAGCTCCTTCGCAAGCTCATGGTAAGGGCAGGAGAGAATATCTACCCCATACATTTCCGGAGGATTGGATACAAGCTCGCTTTTGTATCCGGCTTTTTCGCTGCTGGCCGCTTTCATGACGCTGCCGACATGATGCCATACAAAGCGGTCGGCTCCGGGAATGCTGGTAAGGACATGAATGATCTGCGCAAATCGCTTTCCCATCTGCTCCCCATAGTGGTTTAACATCTCTTCCGAGTCCATTCCGTGACTTTTCAACGCCCTGTATAACGCCACAGAAGGAAGCACCATGGCGCCTTTTCTATGTTTAATCACCGGATTCTGCGTCAGAATACGTGTATATTCCATCCCGGCATTGCTCCAGATCTGATCCGCCCTTTCTTTGGGAAGAGCCTTTCTCAACGTCTTATGAAAGCTCCGGTAAAACCAATCTCTGTTTAATGGATTCATTGCTCTCACCTGATTCCGTATATCAGTCCGGCATCCATTACCATCCAGGGCGTGTGTATGAAGGCCGGCACGGAAGCCTTGTTTTCGATATTGGGAATGATTCCGGCAGACGGTGTTTTTATAAAGATGAACAGCAATGCTGTGACCGCGCACAGTACTGCGGTTAACGTCCAAAGATTTTTCATCAGTGCTTCCGGCACCCAGTTCCCGTAATTTGTTTTTTCTGACATTTTCATTTTACAGGCTCCCTTAAAAGAGCGAGCAGATCCACGCAGCCAGTGCAGACGCCGCAGGAAAGATGACAAAAAGCTTCAACAACTGACTTTTGATGTTAAACCCATACTTTCTGCCTTCCATCGCACTTGCCGCTTCCGGGTAAAAATACTGAAAGAAGTGGAATTTCAAAAGCAGAAAGTAGTCAAAAACAATCATATCATAGAGCTTATAAATCGTAAAGATCAGCACAAACCGGAGAAAGAACTGCCAAAAATCAAACCCGTTTCTAAATCCGTCCCAAATTGCAATAACGCCTGTTCCGAGTATCATCAGAATACTGAATAGAAAGAGAAACCACCCAAGCGCTCTGGCTCCGTCAAAAAGCTCTTTTTCTCTGGGTTTTATGAGCTTCTGCGCTTCCTTCGGCGCGGATGAGAAAAACTTCTCATTTTGGATAAACGCCACGGCTGAGATCATCACCAGGTTAGTCGCAAAACAAAATACGAATGCAAGAAAAATGGTTAAAAGCATAATAAGCCCTCCCTATTTTTTTGCCAGCACCGTGATCCACGGTTTTGACCCGTGATGATCGCTCATCACATCGGAAAACCCGGAAGCTTTCAATGCCTCTTCGATCTGTTCCGGAGTATAGCATTTCATCCCGTCGATGATACTTTCAAACTTCGTACCGGCGGCATCCTGTCCGTCAGACTCGTTGCAGATCAGAAAATACCCGCCCGGTTTGAGAATCCCCGCCACCTGCGAAAAACACTTTTCCAGTCCGGGCCAGAAATAGACGGTCTCGAAAGCCGTGACCAGATCAAAGGATCCCTTTGGCAGTTTCAGGTCCGACACATCGCCCTGCAGGACCGTGCACCTTCCGGCGCTGATCATATTCTTATTGTATTCCTTCGTCTTCTCCACTGAAAGCGCCGAATGGTCCACGGCGGTCACATACGCCTGAGGATATTTCTTCAGCAGTTCTCCGGCATTCCGTCCTGCGCCGCAGCCGAGATCCACGGCTTTCTCAGGTGTTATCACCGGAAGATGTGCAAATCCCCAGTCCGCCAGCTTCGCATGGCCGGAATTCATCGAACTCAGCATCATTTTTCCAAGCGTGCCTTCCGGCTTTCCTGTCTGATTAAAGAATTTTTTCAAGATACCCATTGTCTGATCTTCCTTTCCGTTTTTTCTTCAAATCGGTCAAACCGTTCCGGATCCGGTAGGCTGCCTTGTCCCAGAACATATATCTCTCGCCTTTCTCTTTCTTGCTATTAGTGTTGGCTAACCTATGGCCATAAAGAAACAGCCATTGCTGTATGGCGGCATCACACGGGCTCTTTTTTTCTGCTGAGAAGCAGTCCGTTTTCAGCCTTCATGATATCATATTCCTCCGCCAACGGGTTCTGATCTCCGACAATACAATAGTCGCAGCAATCCGAGGTGACGCAGGTACCTTCCCGAATCAGCACCGCATGGAGCTTCTGCATCGCAATATGGTCGCAGTTGCACATGACAGGCAGAACATCTTCCATGTGATGCCGTTTGGCGAACTCCGCGTTCGGACACTGGGTGAAGCTGTAACGGATAATTTCGTTCTCTTTATCATAAGCACTGTATCCCATGCGGAAAGAAGCCGGGAATCGTTTGATCTCCTTCACACGGATGTCATTGGCCTTTTGAAAAATCCCGGCTGCGATCCGATTATCGAATTTACGGTTCAGATCGAAGATCTTACCCATTGTTTCAAAAGAGCCCATGAAGCACTCAAAAACATCCTGCTGCACATCCTCAAGCGGCGGTTTATCCGGGATCACCTTATACCATGCGAAGATCAGGATCGGATCATAAATGCTGGTCGTGATTTTCGCATCCTTCATAGCCGGCTCTTCCTTCAGAAATTCGCAGTACTGAAGCTGAATTTTCTCCCAGAGGTCAGCAGCTGTTTCTTCATCGTAATACCGGCGCAGGAGCGTCTGAACACACTTCTTTGCGTTGTTTGTGTAGCAGACATGCTTTGACCGGTCAAACGGCAGGTCCTTTTCTTTCATAAACAAATCCTCTTTTTCTTCTCACCACCGCCTGTTACGGGACAAGTGAGACCTGTTTCTCTCTTTACCTGTATTCGCAGCCTGTCAGATTAACGCCTCGTTCCTGCGGAGCCTGATGGTTATTCAGTCCCGTCTGTCCGTGACGGATCATGTATATCATGGAACTGCCTCATACAGCTTTCTTCCGTAAGGCAAGGCAATGGAGGTCAAGATCTGAGACAAGTGTGCATAGTTTCCTTTACCGCAGTATTCCTTTTCTTCCGAAAGCAGTTTCCGGATTTCTTTCAAACTCATCAAATCGTTCCTGCGAAGGTATTGCTGCAAGCAGGCCGCCGAACATAAAAAGGTTTCCAAGACTCAAGAATGTCGTTCCGATGCCGCCGCCAAGCGCGGTCTTAGGACCGACAATAATGGAGATGATTAGCGCGGGCCAGATTCCGACAAGTAGCGAGAACCACTTTGCTTTCGCAGGATATGGGGTAAAACCTTTTGCAAAAGCTTTAAACTGTACGATGATTGCTGGAAGCCAGAAAATAATCAGCATGGCCCACAGCGGCACGCAGAAACCGTAGATCATGATCTTCGCAGCTTTTGCGGCTGCTGCAGGATCCAAAGGCAAAATGTACTTGTATGCTATATTCATCAGCCCAACATTCATGTGGCAACCGACAGGAGCAAGCCATATATAGCCGAATATTCCGGCCCGATATCTGTGAGCGTACTTTGGCGCGGCATCAGCCATGAGCCTGTATACGGCAAACATGGCAAGGCCCTCCAGAAAAAGCCCGAATGCTCCCAGCAGGCCACCTGCGATCAGCTGTACATCGCTCATATTTACAGCATTCGCCATCAGGCCTTCTGCAAACCCGATGCCGGAGGATGATGCTTCTTCGCCAAAGCCTATCAGAAAGTCACCGATGCCGGTCATAACACTGCCGATAATGCCGAAAATCAGGAGTTTCTTTATCCTTCCTCTGTTGAGATTGTGATCGATTCCAATCGTATTCATTGTTGCGACCGTAGCTTATTCTCCTGCCTTAGGAGGTTTCGGTGTATGATCGACCTGCTTCTTCAGGATAATCGTTCGTGCCTTCTCTTCCGTATCATCCGATTCTTCATATCCATCATATGGTGCGTCGGGATCGTGCATTCGTTTTTTAAACGGAGCGCAAAGCTCACTACGATGACGGAAAGCAAATTCCAGATCGTCCGTCCATCCGGTATGCCCCGTAATGATCTTGATCCCCGGCTTTCGCTCTTTCAGATTTGTTTCCAGTTTTTCCAGAGACTGAACGGAGACTTTATTGCTTTCGGCCAGGGTACTGATAAAGCTGTAGCCGCCATCAGCTCCGAACCAGATCGTGTCACCGGTAAAAAGATATTCGTCATCGATCAGGTAGACCATGTGGCCCCATGTATGCCCGGGCACCAGGATACACTCAATCTTGATCCCTTCAATATCCAGGATCTGCCCGTCCCTCAGCAGAACCTTCTTGTTTGCGCACTTGACCATCGGAAGCTTATACAAGCCGTAAATCACCTTTCTTCGTGATTCTCCTGTCATATACCGGTTTTCAATCTCGCTGAGGTAGATGGTTGCATCCTTAAATAACAGCTCACTGTCCGGCTCCAGCGCTCCTACATGGTCGGTATCCTGATGAGTAATCAGAATATGCTGAATTGAAGCTGGATCAATATCCAGCCAGCTCATTTTTTCGGCAAGCCTTTCATAGTTGTAACCGGCGTCGATCATAACGGTGACACCGTTTTTTGTGTAAAAGAAGATGTTTGCAACCCATTCTCTGACGCACGAAACATGTTCATCGATCCTGCCGGTGTTCAGCGGCTTGAATATTTCCTTGCCTCTGAACATAAGCCCCATGGATCGCTTCTGATTTTCCGAATCTTTTCTTGCCATCGTATTACCCTTATCCTTTCCTGATCACGACTGCTGCAGCGCCGGGAATGCGTCCCTGTGCGATTGTAGCCTTGGCATCTTTATATCCCGCATCTATGAAAAACTGTTTGTCCAAAATCGTTTTTACCATCCTGTGATTGCTTTTGAAATACAGCGATCGATCTCTGTTCTCGTCTCCCGGCATTCCTTCTTGAATCCTTTTGCTTCCTTAAAGGCGTAAGCAACAAAAAAATCGATCAGCCAGCCCGGAGCCAGCCGTTTCATCATCCCTTCCGGCAGAATAAAATGAGTTCCGTGATCTTTCAGTACTGCCTCAAAGGTACAGTCATGCGCTTTACCGTTCAGCCTCTCCATCATTCTTCGGAT
The DNA here is from genome assembly GCA_964495965.1 of uncultured Oscillospiraceae bacterium. Lineage (GTDB taxonomy): Bacteria > Bacillota > Clostridia > Oscillospirales > Oscillospiraceae > Limivicinus. Next base: position 6,070 of record CAZBXX010000071.1, read on the forward strand.
ATATTTGCAGGTGTCCCAGAGGACATCGTCTTCAGCACCGCCAAAGATAATATGCCCCCGGATGTTTTCCACCTTGATTTTTTCTTCTTCCCGAAGCGGGTGTTTTTCTTCGGATTCATCAAACATCGGTCTGGATACGACCATATCGCCGTATGCTTTTGTATCTGCCTGGATCTTCTTCCAGTAATCGGGATGCCTGTACGCATAAGGCAGAAACGGAAGCTGTTCCCCTCTCCATGTAAGCGTGGATTCATTATCGCCCGGCCGCTCGTGCATACCGTCTTTATTATCCTGATAAAAGCCTTCCATAACAAAATCCGAAGGAGATAGTGCAACAGTGAGTGTAATATCCGGAATGAAGGATGCCGCCGCAAGGGCAACCATACCGGTCGTTGAGAGGCCGACAATGCCGATTTTCTCATATCCGTTCTTTTTCAGAAATTGTATGGCGGTTTCTATCCTTTCCAGCGGATAGCTGTGATGACCATAGTCTTTCTTTTCCGGCGACATCGTCATGACACTGCAGCCCTGACTGTGAAAGTATTTCACGCCTCCCTTCGCAAGAAAGTCGTCCGTATCGTCTCCGAACATCTCAATGATTGCCTTCCCGCTCTTTTGTGCGCAGGGATAATATGATCCGTGAAACCCGTCTTCCTCCACAATGAAATGCTTTTCGTATTTCATGCCTGCCTCCTGAAATATGCTCCCGATGCTTTCTGCTTATCGCCGTCTGTGATGGCTGTGTGTGGATGTCTCAATACAAAAACATCTAGTACTTTATCGCCCATTTCAGATTTCGGAAACGGGAGCCCCATTCGTCAGTTCCGACCCAGAACTGGATCTTCGTATCTAGTTGCGGAGCAGTCTTCGGAACCTCATAGTTATTCGCCGACCATAAGATGTTATTTCACATTATCCTTCATGAGCCGGATCATCATTTTCCAGCCTTCTTTCGCTTCCTTGCAGATCGGGAAAACCGGATAGCAGTGGAACATGCCCTTGCCGACGATCATCTCGTAATCGACTCCGTATTTCTTCATTGCCTCCTCAAAGGAAGGGGCACAGGCATACAGCGTCTCATCGCTGCCATAGATGAATGTGACCTTCGGACAGCCTGTAAAATCAGCTTTCTGCAGCCAGATCATATATTCAGGGACACTGCCATCCCCGTGCTGCATGACTTCAACGGCTGTCTTCATGTACTGTGCCGGGATTGCTACATCCTTTTTGTCCAGCTCCAGCATCCGCTGCCATTCCTCGTCCGTATCCACGCAGGTGCCCGGAGAGATCGCCATGATGTAGCCGGGCATCGGTGTATCTCCATGGCTGTCATTGATATACGGCACCATGCCGAGAGCCAGGTTCCCACCGGATGAGGTGCCGAGCACAGAGATATTCTCCGCCTTATAGTCCCGCAGCATGGCCCGATAGGTCTCGTGGATCATTTCATATGCCTTGGTCAACGGATAGTCCGTGCATAACGGGTAATAGGGGACGAACACGTCCAGCCCGGTTTCCTTTGCAAATTGGAGTGCTTTTTTTATGGATCCAGGCCTTGGCGCACTGATCATACCTCCGCCGATCAGGAAAAGGTTGGCCCTGTCGCTTCTCTTTTTATGGATCAGCTTCAGTACCGGAAAGCCCACGACCTCAATGCGGCTGATGTCAAAGGCCGCGTCCTTCAGGTCCGGGATTCGATTCTTTGCATTCTGCCTTCTCCTGTTTTCCAGCAGTTCTTCCGTGCTCATACCGGTCCACATTTTTTTGATGTTCGCGGCTTTTACCAGCCGCTTCAGGATCTCATATTTAAGCGTCATATCATTTCACCCCATCTGTCCTCCAATAAACTTCCTGATCTCCCTTGCCATCAGTTCCGGATGCGCAATGATCTCCCCATGGCCGAAACCTTCGAAGGGATGAACCTCCAGAGCAGGGAAAGCCCTTTTCAGCTTCTGCACTGCCTTTTTCATATTCGGCTCTTTCATTCCGTACCAGACGGCAACCTTTACTTTTGGATCCGGTGCATAGGCATCAATGTCTCTGTAGAGCTGCAGGGCTTCTTTTGCACAGTTCTGAAGAGTCTGAAGAGTGATGTTCTCCGGTGTTGCGGAAAACTGCGCAAGGAGTGACTCATCATTGCTGCGGGTATAAAGCTTCAACAGCCAGGGCAGCTTCTTTTGGTTCTGGATCTTGCTATACAGGCGGTACTGATTATGGGGGATCACTTTCGTGACGAACCCGTTGAAGATACCCAGATTCATATATTGAGGTCCGCTCAGGATCAGGGAATCCGCCTGTACCTTCTGACGGTGAAAGAGCGTCCCTGCTGTAGCGCTGCCGAAGGATTCACCGAAAATCAGATCGATGTGCCCGTCCAGATGCTCCCGGATATAGGTCTCCAGCTTCTCTGCCGAAGCCGCCGAAGTGGTAAACGTGGTTTTTCCCGTTCCGTCGTACCCGTCCGTACTGACAGCGATCACATGATAGTCCTTTTCAAGAAAAGGGATCACATGCTCAAACTGCCGCCAGCTCATCATATTGCCAGGGACCAGCACGATCTTCCGGCTGTTTTCTTTTCCGAATTCTCGAATCACCATAGTCTTTCACCTAATATGTTGTCACCCGCGCAGATGGGTCAGAAATCCGCGCCTGTCGCCTTCGTCTACGACCTTCATGGCGATGCGGGTGTATAGCTTGAGCTTTTTCTTCAGCTGTTTTCTTGCAACACCGAAGAAAGGGCGTTCTTCGACCAGCATCGCCGCATTTTGCGGCCACGCTCCCGCCGTTATCAGCGCTGAAATGCAGCTCCGCATCATGATTGCCGGTCTTTTTGATATAGTCATTTCCAGTCTTCCAACCGGGATATATTTCTCCCGGCAGACAATTACATCCGGAAAATCTATGTTGATCCACATTTGTTTCATTTTTCAGCTGTCTTCTTAGGCAGGAGAGACCTGCGCCAAGCTCAACGATGACAGCCTTCGGGTGATCTTTCAGATATTCCCGAATCTCACATGCAAAGTCATACTGACGGATCGCGCCCGCAAGCGCACCGCATTCCAGGTTATACAGGACTGTGAGAGGCTTGGTTTCTCCCATTTCCCTCAGAATTCGAACCGCATCATGATCCGGCAGGATCTGAGGCAGCTTCTTTACGGCGATCGCCCGGCTCCAGAGGGGAATGCACAGAGTTCTCTCCACGCTGTCCTTTTTCAGTTCGCTCACTCAGTTACCTCCCGGAGCTGCTGACAGGAATCTCTTTGCATCCTGTTCAAGCTTCCGATACGTCGGACAATCAGCTTGATGCGCCGCAAAGAATCTCTTCAGGCCTTCGTTCAGCGCCGACATCTCTTCCACAGCGTTCAGCGCATGGTCGGACGCACAGATCTTCCCGATGACGGTTGCGCACATGATCTTATAGACCGTATAGCACGTGCGTCTATATTTTCTGCTGTGATAATCCTTGTCCGGATCAGGAAGGATCTCATGTCCGGCATTCTCGATCGCTGTATAACCTTCGATATTGGCGTCGATGATCTGATTCAGATATGCCTTGTCATTTTTTATCTTTTTCAGATCACCGTCAGTGTAATAGCAGGCAAAGGCAATCGGTGTCACGAAAGCCGCATGGCAGAGCAGATAGTCCTCCATGTTCGGCTGATAGCTTGCCTTAACCTTTGTTCCCACAAAGATCTCCCGGATCAGCTGCCCGTTGGAAGGGGCATCCTTCAGCTGCCCGATCGTGATCTTATGGAGGGATATGGAAATGACCCTGTCTTTCTCTCTGTGTCCGGCTGCCATATTGAAGCCGAACAGCACATTTTTGCCGGGAAGCTTTTCAACAAGTGCCTCAGGAGAGAGATTGTTCCCGATAAACGCGATGTTATCCGAGCCATTGGCAGCAAGGATGGGAAGTATGCTTTCAGTCTGTGTATAACGCATCACGACGAAGATCATGTCGTAGATGTCATCTTTCTTCAGTTCCCGGATGACAGGGATCCTGTATTTCTTTTTCCCCGGGAAGAAGATCGGATCAATGACCAGACCGTTCTTTTCCAGCGTATCCGCCCAATCACCCCGCGCCAGAAGCGTAACGTCTCTCCCGGAGGCGAACAGGTCAGCTGCCAGATTCGAGCCGATCACCCCGACACCGATAATTAGAATTCTCATATCTCTGCTCCTTGTTTTCTGCCTCTTTCGCACTCTGCATACATCAAAGCGATTCTGGCCGCCATTTCTTTGCTGAAGGTGACATGCCAACCGTTATTCTCAAGAAAATCAAGATACTCCTGCGCAGATCACTGATGTTCAAAGCGGACGCCCGCGATCCGCAGGATCCGGGACCAGACGCGGCTGATAAACGTCCCTTTGTGCTCCACGAAATTCGGGGCGATCAGAAGACCGCCGGGCTTAAGAACACGGTCGATCTCAGAGAGCACTTTCTCCGGATCGGGGACAATGTGCAGCGCATTGGCGATCAGAACTGCATCAAAAGAGTTTTCCTTATACGGGAGCGCCATCGCATCCGCCGCTTCAAAGCGCAGATTTTTTGGATATACGCCTTTCTTTGCCTCAGCGATCATGCCGTCCGAATAGTCCGTAGCAAGGACAGTCTTCGCAGCGGGAGCAATGTGTTTTGCCAGAAGCCCCGGGCCTGTGGCAAGCTCAAGGACTTCTTTATCTTTAACCATTTCAGGTATTCGTTCGTACATAAAGTCGTAGATCTTCTGATCTGCCTTCATGGCACGTTTATAGATCGGTGCATAGAGATCCCATGTCTTTTTGTTCATATAGACCTCCCGATAAACCGCTCGATCTCTTCCACGTATTCCTTCGGGTGCGCTGCCATATAGCCGCAGTGGGCATAGCCGGGGCGAATCACGAGCTCTGCCTTCGGCATATACACGGGGATCGTTTTTTTCGAATACATCCAGTCAAAGTCCTTATCTCCAAAATCCAGTTGGAGCTTTTTCTGTTCTTCATCCGTCAGCTTCCGCAGATCGTAATGGCAGCAGGCATGACAGATTGCATCAATATCTGCCGGGGTGATACGCTCAAAATTCTTCGTCATCATCCTTGCAAAGTCATATCCGTACATGCTGACAAGAGTAGGAGATGCTTCCACGTGTGTTTTTGCCAGCTTCCTTTTTCTGCTCCGAAACATTCGTCTCATGAATTGCTCAGCAAGGTTTGAATTATCCTTAAGAGCCACACCGTCAAACCAGGAGTGACAGACTGTAAATGTAGAATCAAAGAAAAGCCTGTAGCCGACTGCAACACCCATGGATGCGCCGTAGACCAGTTCAATCGTCGTGCACTCCGTCTCGAGCAGGAAGTTTTTCAGTGTCTTATACTCCTCATCGGCACTGATATAAGCTCCTGCCTTTCCATGTCCACCCTGGTCCGGGGCAATGATATGATAAGAACCCCGAAAGAACGGACTCATCTGAACGTACAGATCCGATCCGGATATCATCATCGGGGCAAGCAGGATTACGGTCGGATCGTTCCTGTTTCCGTATTCATTGATAAACATATGAAACACCTCTTACGGCCGTTAGCCATACTTAACCTATGAGTAAAACGAGACTCGCTCTTTTCCTTCGGGCTCTCTGCCCGCAGGACTATGTTTTGCTTTCGCCCCCGGAGGTAATCGATCGGGCTTCACAGCATCCTCCGGAATCGCCCATGCATGGCCGAAACGCTCACAGCCGGGGATGCGGCCAGTCAGTACATACTGATTGACCCAGCGTACGGAAACGCCCCATTTATTTGCGGTCTCCTGAACTGACAGGTATCCTTTCAATTCTGCACCTCTTTTTCTCCTAACAACAGGTTTTCCGGAGTGTGGCCGGTATAGGTTAGCTGGTTCTAACCTGATTCCATATTATATTCCATTCCCGGAATAAATCAAGAGGGAATTTAACGAAGTTCACTCCTCCCTATATTACAGCAGGAAATTGCAGCAATCATCACGCCCATAAGCAGCCACATT
>CAZBXX010000072.1:0-12046 GCA_964495965.1 uncultured Oscillospiraceae bacterium
CCATGCCTGACGGCCGCGCATACCTGCCTGAAGGCCCGCACAAAGCCATGGTCTTCTACAATGACCGTGATGCTGGCATCGTTCTTCCTGTCAGATACGACCCCGCAAAGGCTGACGGCAAGAATTATATCAGCGCCGCTGACCCGCTGGCAGCATAATCAGATAAACAGGGCCGGTTCAGACGGCCGGCCCTGGTAATTTTCAGATGGATTTTTGAAAGGAGCCTTTCAGATGGAAATCACACTTTTCAGACGGACCCGGACCGGCAATGTATACATTATCCGCAATGAGGCCGGCGCCGTCGTCGGCCGCGTGGAGTGGGTCATGGCCGGCGACAATGTAGGCGTGCATGTTTACAGCCATGACGCCAAATACAAACCGGCCAGACTCCACAAAGCATTCCGCGCCGCTTTGCTTCAGATGGTTTAAACCGCATTTTCAGACGGTTTAAACAACGTCTTCAGACAGACCGACCCACACCACACCACAAGGAGGAAACACACCGTGAAAGCCAAAATATCCGCATTTTTTTCCGCCTTTGCGGCGGGCATGCTCCAGGCATTTTCAGATGGGCTTTCCATCTGATGCGGCACCGGCCCGCCGGAGATCTTCAGATAGATTTCGCACGCGATCCCGGCGGGCTTCTTCAGATAGATTTTCAGATAGTCGTTGACATACTGCGCAGTATGTGCTACCATGGCGGCAACTTATATGGGAGGGTTTCAGATGGCCAGGAAAACACACACCAGCACAGAAGTAAAAAACAGATGGAACATGGCAAACTATAAGCGGTACCAAATCAGTTTGAGATACGATGCGGACCAGGACCTCATAGACTTTGTCGAACGGTTTAAAGCCCAGAACGACGGCATGGGCGTTTCAGATGTATTCCGGGCGGGCGTCATGGCCCTGATGGAGGCGGAACGCAACTCCGCCGGGGAATGATTTTCAGATAGAATTTTCAGACAGCAAAAAACCGGCAGGGATCCCCTGCCGGTTCTCTTTTCAGATGGATTTTTGCACCGCTGGTGGGATCCCGGCCCACCACCTGCGCCCGTGGCCATTTTCGTGGGCGTTTTGATGCGAGAAATACCACTCGGAACGGTAGTTTTCCCACGCATTTTATATGGTTTTCCACGCACCGCCATTTTCAGATAGAAAACGATTTCAGATAAAAAGTGCCTGATTTTTCCGTTTTCAGATGGATTCTGAAAGAAAAAGAGACAGAATGTTTTCTGTCTCATCTGGTGCCGGTGGTGGGACTCGAACCCACACCCTGTTGCCAGGAACGGATTTTGAGTCCGTCACGTCTACCATTCCATCACACCGGCAGAATCCGGCATATCTCAGCCTTCAAGGGATCATATCATAATCGGGTAGATCTGTCAAATGGTTTCTGGCCATTCGTATGTGCAAATCTCATACTTTCTGTTTCAAAAATTGCATTTTATAATGAAAACACACCGATTCTTTCAGGAACTGTGCCTGTTGGGATCGGTGTCCTGCTGTAAAATTACTCGTAAAATTTCTCGTTGAATTATTCATAAGTTTGGCGTATACTGTTACAGGAAAGGTTGGTGATGGTAATGCCGAGCATTAGACCGGTATCTGAACTGAGAAACTACGGAGAGGTCCTGCGTGATGTGGCGGTCGGCCAGCCGGTATTTTTGACTAAAAACGGGCGCGGGTGTTATGTCGTAATCGATATCGCAGAGTATCAGGAGTATGAGAAGATGAAAGCCATGAACTGGCTGATGGGCGAACTGGATAAAGGGCGCATCTCCGGTGAGCAGGACGGCTGGCTTTCGGCAGACGAGGTGTTCCGCAATTTAGAGGAAAGGGTTCATGGTTAAGCTGGTCATTTCTCCCCTGGCTCAGGCTGACATACGGGAAATCGGGGATTATATCAGTCGCGAACTTCGTAACCCAAACGCCGCTCTGCGGTTGATCCAGAGCTTTCAGGAGACCATGATGCCATTGCGGGAGTATCCGGAGATGGGATCACCTCTTCTGGTAAGCGGAAAACAAAGCGTCCCTTACCGGTATCTTGTCTGTGGCAGTTACCTGATCTTTTATCACACGGGCAATGATACGGTCTACATCGACCGGGTACTGTACGGGCGAAGGGACTACATGGCGCTGCTTTTCGGCGATCAGCTCGCAGAAGAAGAATCGCAATGAACGGCTCCTCTGTCCGGGGAGCCGATTTTGTATAGCAAAAAGCACCGAAACTGACTAGTTTCGGTACTGATTGTTTGGAGCTGGATGGGGGGCTCGAACCCCCGACCTCATGATTACGAAATGTCCCCGAAACCTTATAGAATGTTTTAGGTTTCCATAAAAGTGCGTAAAATCAGGCATTTTTTCTGCATTTTTGTTAACGCCCTTCTGTCTCGTGCCATAGCCTTTTAAAGGCTCAAATTGGCCTTTTTTAAGTGCCCGTGTGAGTTTTTGTGTGAGTTTTTTTGCGGTGTAGCAAAAGACACTTTTTCCGGGAAATAATAATAATGGTTAGGCGTTAAAATGGATTTCTAGTAGCTGAATAATCGGATTACTCTGGCTTAGGCCGGTACCGCATGGTGCCGAAATAAGATTGTTCCTGGCTTTGCACTGTCATGCTGCTGGCAGTTCAGCTCAGAGGCCCTCATGCCGGTTTCTCTGGAGTGCAGTGACTCAAACCGCCGTATATTTTGTCCCTCTGCCGTTCCCTGATACCCGGACATAGCCCGCTTTCACAAGCTTGTTAAGGATAAAGACCGTTTTTGTTTTGCCGAATCCCGTTTCCTCAGCAATTACGGAACTGGACAATAATTTACCTTTCAACAAAGAGAAAACCATGTTTTCATCATCTGGCAGATTGCTGGCAATTTCAATCACTGGCAGCGATATTTTGATCGCATTGTCCGTTACATCGAACGTGGGCTTGATATTACTGCCCTTGTACGATTCATAAATTCTTCTTATGCCGGTTCCAAATTTTTCAATCATTTGGAGCCTGAGAAAGACGTTCCCGATAATTCGGTTTCTCAGAATTGAGATGCCTCCACGAAGGTATTCTTCCTTGCTGATTCCCCTGGGTAAGCCGCCGGGAGATGTAATATCGATGTGATCCGCAAACATAGACACATTGATGCTTGCGTTAATGTCCCAGGTTCGGTGAACCAGCGCATTGGCAATTGCTTCGCGAAAAGCCTCTTCAGGAATCAGGGAGACAGTCTCTCTGAATGCGCCTTTTATCTGTTCATATTGATAATACTGCCGGTACATTTCCAGGGACTGATCATACTGCTTCAGAATTGACTGATGCTCAAAAGTCGCCCGGTCAAGAATAATACTGATCGTTTCTCCAAAACGAACAATATCGGTTCCGCAGAGATCGTTGACATCTGCAAGCAATTCTCCAGCCTTGTTGAAACCTGTCCCTTCTTTATATATCTCTAATGTCTTCCAGGTATCCTCTGAAAAGCTCTCAATATGCAGCACAGCTGCAAGTTTATCTTTGAGTATCTCAAAAGTAAGCTGCTGATTGGAAGCCGGCAGTTCCTCAAAAGAAAGATTTTGCCCCTCGAGTATCAGGCGGGACAATTCCAGGCGGTCTGCCGCAACTGTTGCCGAATCGCTTCGCCGGTAGGCTTTGGCTTTGTAAAGATACGGTTTGTGAAGTCCCTCCTGGACTCTTAATGTGATGACAGATGTTTTTTTGTCGATGCTGAGCTGATACTCCGGAACAGGATCAATACTATCGTTAATCCGATTCTCAATATCCAGGCATGCTCTCTCCGGATCATCAATCCCCTTTATGGCGCCATCATCCGCAACGCCAAACAGAATCACACCCGTTCCATAGTTGGCATAGGCGCTTACTGTCTTCAGGAAAGTATTCGTAATAGATTCCTTGTATTCAAGGTCTTTTGTCTCCCGCATGATACCTATCCTTCCGCCATGTTTTTACGAGTGTATTATATATGGTTTCGGTCGCAAAATCAACCGTAAATTTTTTCGTTCGTTTTTACGACCGTTTTTGAACGTAAAGCAAGCTAAAAAGGCAAAATACGTTCGAAAGGCGCAGACCCGGATCGACTTTTCATGTAAAAAAGACCAAGGCAAACAACACACCGATTTTTCCGGGAGATGTTCCTGCCGAGATCGGTGTGTTGCTGTTTGGAAATAACAAAGATTTTGCTGTTCTGTCAAGATTAATCCTGGTACTGATATCAGTGTAAAAATCCGAAGGAGATGTACTGATAGCAGTGTATGCTACTGAGCGGGGAGAATGTCACCGTCAGCGGAGAGCAGACGGCGGCGGAGGCAGACAAATGCGAACCAAATAGCCACATGGCTAATTCCCTTCGTGTGAAAGTCCTGCCACCTCATTTTTCCTTCCTGTTGGAAGCAATGTATTCCTCAAGGGAAGGAATCCCCGCAAGAATTTTCAATTTCTTCTCATAGTCTGCGATGCAAAATCGGACACTGTTTTCCCCAGTGTCCGACTATTTTTATGCCCCCGTGTGAGTTTTGGTGTGAGTTTCTGGCTTCAGGCAAGAAAGCGGTAAAACCGGCCTTGTCGCTAACTTGCTTAAAAAATTACCGAAATATAATCATAACCACCAGTGAACTGGTGGTTTGCTCAGACCCTATAAGGATCAGTACTTGCTGACCCTTAAAAGGGTACTGATGGTTTACCATCGCATCGAAATTCCAGGCAGCCGCTTCAAGCGGCTGTCTCTTTTTGCCTTATTTTCTCTTGTTACCCGTAAACGGGTCCGTGAACTCTTTCAGAGATATTTGATCGCTCATGTAATCTTCCTCCAGCTGATTTCTGATGTAGTCCCTTATCATTTTCTCGTTTTTCCCTACTGTATCCACGTAGTATCCCCTACACCAGAAATTCCTGTTTCAATACTGTGAAACAGATTCCGTTAAATGGCAGTTATCAATGCAGATTTTGCAATTTTTAAAAAAACTGCTTCCATAACTTGATTTTTTCTTCTCGCAAGGGTATTCTATAGTCAACCTTTCTTCTGGAGGCTGCTTATGAAACTCTACCCTCGTGAAAATTATTTAAAGAAAATCCGCGGCTTTTATCACACCACGGATATCATCAAGGTGATCACCGGCGTACGACGCTGCGGCAAATCCAGCCTGATGCAGATGATCGCTGAGGAACTGCGCATCAATGGTGTTACTGAGGAACAAATCCTGTTCCTGAACCTTGACACACGCGGCTACCGGAAGATCAAGACCGCTGATCAACTTGACGAACTGATCGCCTCCTCTCTTAAGTCCGGAGATATGACCTATCTCTTTATTGACGAGATCCAGAATGTCAAAGACTTCGAGGAAGTTATCAATGCTTATCGTGAAGAGGGGGCTTATTCCATTTTCATTACTGGTTCCAATTCCTACCTGCTCAGCGGTGAACTTGCCACCAAATTAACCGGCCGTTATGTGGAACTGGAGATGTTCCCTCTCACCTTTGACGAATACCTGGAGATGAAAGCTTTTTACAGGAAAGCGGTTGACGCAAATCTTTCGGTCGAGTTGAACCGGTATATCACGGAAGGCGGTTTTCCCCGGGCTGTCCTGCTGGATGAACTTGCAGACAAGCGCAGCTATACCGAGAGCGTAGTCAACGAGATCTATGAGAAAGATATCCGCAAACGAGCCAAAATCAAAGACAGAGAAGCTTTCGATGCCGTCAGACGTTTCATCGTCAATAATTTCGGTGCAACAACAAGCATCAGCAGTCTCCATCAGGCGCTGGTGAAGAGCGGCATCAACATCACGCGCAACACTGTGGCTAAGTACATTTCTGTTCTTGTAAATGCCAAAATCCTGTATGAATGCAACCGATTCGACATGAAATCCAAGAGGGCGCTGAGTGGAGAAAAGAAATATTATCTGTCTGATCTCAGCTTTTACTTCTGTGACAACACAGACAACCGTATCAACTATGGCCCGGTTCTGGAGAATATTACGTATTTCTATGCAAAGAGCAGAGGATACAGCGTCAGTGTCGGGCGGATCGGGAAGTTGGAATGTGACTTCATTCTACGCAATCGGGACGCGGAATATGCATACCTGCAGGTTGCCTATACCATAGCACTGAGCCGGGAAACAGAAGACCGAGAATACCGTGCTCTGGAGAACATAAGAGATAACTATCCCAAATACCTGTTGACGACAGACTACCTGCTGCAAAAACGCAGTGGAATCCGGCATGTCAATCTGATGGAATTCATGAAAAACGGAACTGAATTCTAAGGTGTTGAATCAGCGACGCCATGTCCAGAATTTCGGTTTTTTGGCGCCCATAGTGGTAAATATAGTGGTAAATCGCAAATTGAACGAAAAAGTCAATTTCCCCAATTTTCATGAAAAATACGAATATAAAGCAAAAATGCACCGGAACCGTAAAGTTTCGATGCATTTTATTTGGAGCTGGATGGGGGGCTCGAACCCCCGACCTCATGATTACGAATCAGGCGCTCTACCGGCTGAGCTAATCCAGCGCATGCTCTCAAAAGCCTGTGTATTCTATCACAGCAGAACATATTCGTCAACAGTTTTCTTGCCTGTCTTTGTGTTGACGGCGGAGCATTCGCCCAATCTGTTTTACTTCAGAATGTGGAAGGAATTGGCTTTCGATCGCGTTTTGGAGGTTACATAATCCGGAACCCTTCCATGTCATGAAGAAAAATTATTGACATTTTGAACAGGGTTTTCGACAGGGATTTGTGAAAAAAAGCCCCATATACGTGGGTTTTTACAGGTTTTTTGGAAAACCGAAAAAAGTTGGTAACAAATTGGTAGCTGAAATTGGTTTCCATAACATGGTTTTCAGACGCTGTTTCAATCGATTTGCGAATTGGTAACGTTTTGCAGACAGAACTGATTCTTTTCGTTGTCCGCCGGCGATGCCGGTGTTTACAGATACCCTTCTTCGCGCAGAGAGCAGTAGTTCTCTCCCGAGATAATCAGGTGATCCAGCAGCTGGATTCCCACAGTATTCAGTGCGGCTCTGGCCGCATCCGTGGCATCCAGATCTTCTCTGGAGGGGGTCAGGGTTCCGCCCGGGTGATTGTGCGCCAGGATAGCGGAAACCGTTTTGGCGGAAAGCGCGATCTCCACAATCTTCCGTACGGAGAAGTGCACCGCGTTGACATCGCCCTCGTTCAGACGGTCAATCTTCAGGACCTTTCCGCCGGCGTTCAGACAGAGCAGGCGGACGCTTTCTGCCTGCTCATGGCGGAACGTGGCGCAGAGAATCCGCCCGGCGTCCGCTGTGCTGCGCACGGTCTGTGCAGCGCCGGCCGTATGGAGGGCGTAATACCGGCTCATGCCGGGTACCAGTTTCATGAGGATTGCGGCATTGGCCGTCAGCCCCGCATCCTGAAGCTGCTCCACCGAGGCATCCAGCACTGCGGGCAGATTCCCGAACCGCGCTATCAGGTCTTTTGCGATGCCCTTGGTGTCTTTCCGGGGAATGGCATAAAACAGCAGCAGCTCAAGCGCCTCGTGTTCCTGAAAGCTGTCCAGTTCCCCGTTCACACTCAGGAAACGCTGCCGTACACGATCTCTGTGTCCGCTCAACCGGTCATCCATTGTCTTCCCTCCGGTAATTCTGTGAAAGATCCATCCCCGCATAGGCGTTCAGGCTGCTGTCTGCCCGGACGCCTGCCAGGTATTCATAGTAAGCCTGGGCACCGATCATGGCGGCATTGTCCCCGCAGAGCCGCAGCGGAGGAATATAGAGGGCGATGCCTTCGGCATCCGCCGCTTCCCGGAAGTCCCTGCGGATGCGGGAGTTTGCCGCAACGCCGCCTGCAACCACCAGTTTGCCGTAGCCCTTTTCCCGCACGGCCTGCATGGCGCGCGGAACCAGACTTTCACTGACTGTCCGGGTGAAGGAAGCCGCCAGAGAGGCGCGGTCCAGGGCTTCGCCGGTCTGCTGCGCGTGGTGCGCCAGATTAATCACGGCTGTCTTCAGACCGGAGAAACTCATGTCATAGGGTCTTCCTTCCACATGAGCCACCGGAAACACATATTTCCGGTCATCACCCCCCTGTGAAAGTTCGTCAATCGGCTTCCCGCCGGGATAAGGCAGACCCAGAACCCGCGCGGTCTTGTCAAAGCACTCCCCTGCGGCATCGTCCCGGGTTGCGCCCATGATTTCCATGTCGGTATACGTGCGCACGTCGGCGATCAGCGTGTTGCCGCCGGAAATGGCAAGGCAGATAAACGGCGGTTCCAGCTCCGGAAAAGCCAGATAGTTCGCCGCCAGATGCCCGCGGATATGGTGGACCGGGATCAGAGGCACCTGCAGCACGGACGCCACCGCCTTGGCAAAGTTGACCCCCACCAGCACGGCCCCGATCAGCCCCGGCGCATAGGCAACGGCCACGGCATCGATATCCTTCCGGCTGAGCCCGGCCTCCAGGAGGGCACGTTCCGACAGCAGGGAAATGGCCTCCACATGGCTGCGGGAAGCGATTTCCGGCACCACGCCGCCGTATACCGCGTGCAGTTTCGCCTGGGAAAAAACCTGATCGGACAGGATTTTTCTCCCGTCCTCTACAACCGCCACCGCAGTCTCATCGCAGGTAGATTCAAATGCCAGTATTTTCATGCATACTCCTTTGTCATCAGCACGGCATCCTCCCGGGGACCAGAATAATAGCCCGGGCGGCAGCCTGCCTCGCGATATCCGTGCTTCCGGTAGAGGGCTTTCGCCGGTTCATTTCCGGCGCGCACCTCCAACGTCAGAAAACTCAGTTTTTTCTCCGACGCAAGGGCATCCAGCTTTTCAAGAAGGCAGTCTCCGACGCCTCGCCGCCGGAACTGCGGGTGCACGGCAACATTGCCGATATATCCCTCGTCCAGCACCGTCTGAACCCAGACATAGCCGGCAGGTTCCTGCCCCAGCCGTGCCAGAAGCCAGCAGGCGTTTTCATCCCGCAGAAGCCTGCCAATCTGTTCCGCCGAAAGCGGAGCGGAAAAGCATTCCCGCTCGGTTTCGGCAAGAAAGCGGAGGATTTCTCCGTCCGCATCCGTGATCCGTACCGTCTCAATCATGCACGGCATGTCAATGCGCTTCTGCCCAGGTTCCTGCAGCCTTTGCTTCCACGGTCAGTGGGACAGAAAGCCTGGTCACCTGTTCCATTTCCTCTTTCAGGATCCGCTTTACGGTTTCCGCTTCCGCTTCCGGGCATTCGACGATCAGTTCATCATGCACCTGAAGCACCAGCCTGGCGGCAAGCTTTTCTTCAAGAAGCCGTGCATGCACATGAACCATGGCAAGCTTGATGATGTCCGCCGCCGTCCCCTGAATGGGCATGTTCAGCGCCACACGCTCACCAAAGGCGCGGGTGTTGAAATTGGCGCTTTTGAGTTCCGGCAGGTCACGCCGGCGGTTCCAGAGGGTGCGGACAAAGCCGTCCCTGCGCGCCTGCTCCACAATGTCGTGCATATAGTCGCGCACCCCGCTGTAGCGGTTCAGATAGGCGTCCATATAGGCTCTGGCTTCAGCCGGACGCACACCGATATCCTGCGCCAGGGAGAAGGCGGAAATACCGTAGACAATACCGAAGTTCACCGCCTTGGCGCGGCTGCGCAGCGTGTGGCTGACCTCGTTCAGCGGGACGTTGAACACCCTGGAGGCTGTAACCGTATGGAAGTCCTCCCCGGAGAGGAAGGCTTCCTGCATGGCTTTGTCGTCGGAAATGTGCGCCAGCAGACGCAGCTCAATCTGGCTGTAGTCGGCATCCACCAGCACATGGCCCTCCGGGGCGGCAAACATGGTGCGGATCTGCGCGCCGAGTTCCTTGCGGACGGGGATATTCTGGAGGTTCGGCTCGGTGGAGGAGAGCCGGCCGGTTGCAGTGACGGTCATCTGGAAGCTGGTATGGATCCTCCCGTCCGGGGCGATAACCTTCAGAAGGCCGTCAGCGTAGGTGCTCTTGAGTTTGGTGAGCGTGCGGTACTCCAGCACCAGCGGAACAATGGGGTGCCTGTCCTGCAGCTTTTCCAGCACATCCACGTTGGTGCTCCAGCCGGTTTTGGTCTTCTTCCCGGCAGGCAGGCCGAGCTCCTCAAAGAGCACATGACCCAGCTGCCTGGTGGACAGAATGTTGAAGGCGTGTCCCGCGAGAGCGTGAATCTGCTCCTCCAGCTGCGCGATGCCGGAGTTGAGCGCGTCCCCGAATTCGGCAAGTGCCTTCCGGTCGACCAGGAAGCCGGCCTCCTCCATCTCGGAGAGCACCCGGCAGAGGGGCATCTCGATCTCCTCGAAGAGCTGCGTCATCTGCTCTGCGGCGAGCTTTTCCTTCAGCACCGGCGTCAGCGCGGCAACCGCGGCAGCGCCATTCAGCTCCCTGCCGAGGTAGCGGCTGCTGAGCAGCGGGAGCGCATAGTCCGAGTCTGTCGCCCGCAGGAGATAGCCGGCAAGAGCCGTGTCAAATACAAAGCCGTCCCGGCTGAGGCCCTCCGCGTGCAGCAGGTTCATCAGGTCCTTTACCTGATGGGCGCTTTTCGGCACCGGGGCGCTGAAGAGCTCTCTGCAGAATTCTTCATACTCAGCGCCGAGCATCAGATGATGCAGGTGATAAACACGCTCCGGCGCATCCGGGAAGCAGAGTTCCAGTTCGGAGAGGCCGTCAGCCGGAAGCCAAACGGCGGTGAGCTTCCGCTGCCGGAGCTGCTGCAGCAGCTCATGAAGGGCATCGGCCTGCTCCACCTCAACAGTCTCGAGTTTTGGGAGCGGTTCTGCATCGTCTCCGGAACCGGCGTCATCGGCCGCGTGAGCTCCAGCCTCCAGTTCGTTGAGGCGCCACTTTTCGATCATCCGGCGGAAGCCAAGCCGCTTCATCACGGCAAGCAGCTCCGGCGTCCGGCGGAGCTGCCAGGCAAAGCAGCCTGCGCCCAGCGTTCCTTCCGGGCAGGTTTCACACTTCTCCAGCGGAACCTCGCGGAAGATCGTCGCCAGCCAGTAGGAACTGCGGGCGCTGTCCTCACCGGCGGCCAGCTTTTTCCGGACGCCTTCCTTCACATCCAGCGCCGCCACATCGCGGTAGATCTCTTCGATTCCGCCGTAGCGCTTCACCAGGTCCATGGCAGTCTTCTCGCCGATCCCGGGAACACCCGGGATATTGTCGGAACTGTCGCCCATAAGGGCCTTCAGATCCACCATAAGGGGAGGTTCAAAGCCGTACTCCTCCCGGAAGCGCTCCGGGGTATAGAGGATCGTCTCAGTCCTGCCCATCCGGGTTTTGACGTTGCAGACCGTTGTGCTGTCGCTTACGAGCTGGAGGCTGTCCTTGTCGCCGGTCACAATGACGGACCTGTCGCCCTGCTCACCGGCAATACGGCTGAGGGTGCCGAGAATGTCATCCGCCTCATAGCCTGCAAGCTCCAGGCGCGGGATGCCCATCGCATCCAGCACTTCCTTCAGAACCGGCATCTGCACCGCCAGTTCTTCGGGCATGGGCTTGCGCTGCGCCTTGTAAAAAGAGAAGCTCTGATGGCGGAATGTCGGTTCTTTCCGGTCAAAGGCCACACACAGGGCTTCAGGCTGCTGTTCTTCCAGCAGATGCTGAAGAATGGCAAGAAACCCGTATACGGCATTGGTCGGGGTCCCGTCCGGCGCATTCAGTTCCCGCACGCCATAGAAGGCCCGGTTGACCAGGCTGTTTCCGTCCAGAATCATAAAGTTCATGAGAATACCGCTCTCCCCTGTCAATTGATACCCCGCAGGCGGATGATTTCGTCACGCAGCTGGGCTGCAATTTCGTACTCCAGCATCTGCGCCGCCTTCTTCATCTTCGTCTCCAGCTGCTCAATCAGCTGCCGGCGCTCAAATGCCGTCATCTTCACGCCGTTTGCCTTGGTGGCGGCGTCGGCCGCGGTGGAAATCTCGATGATATCGCGGATGTCCTTCACAATGGTCGTGGGCACAATGCCGTGTTCCGCGTTATAGGCCTGCTGCTTTCTGCGGCGGCGCTCGGTCTCATCGATGCAGGCCTTCATGGAAGGCGTGACCGTGTCGGCA
>CAZBXX010000073.1:0-11921 GCA_964495965.1 uncultured Oscillospiraceae bacterium
AGCCGCCTGGGCTTCCCGCCCGATCTGATCGGGGCCTATGTGTACTTTGTTTCCGACGCCTCTGCCTACGCCACCGGCGCGGACCTGGTGGTGGACGGCGGCTATACCATCATCTGACGGCGCAAGCGCTTTCGTCTTGTCTTATGCAATTGATCACACGCGACAGAGTATACAACACCATGGACAGGGCGCATCCCCCTGCGGGCTGGGTCAGATCCGGCGAGACCGTGCGCATTCAGACCCAGCTGCAGAGCGGCGACTGGCTGAATTCTGCTGAAGACCGCTGGGGCCCGTCGAAGAGCAGAGGGCCGAACCTCTGCACGGTGGTCGGGGTGGAAGGCGCCGAACCGGGAGACACCCTGGTTGTTGAGATTCTGGACATCACCCCGGGAAAGCTGGGCTATACCGGCTTTGCCGGATGGCGGACCCCTCTGGTCAGCCGGATTCTGCCGGAGGCGAAGGACTGGGGTACCGTTACCCACACGGTGGAGATTACGGAGCAGGGGGTTCTCTGGAGCCCCGGGCTCACGCTTCCCCTCCGGCCGATGGTCGGCACCATCGGCACGGCCCCTGCCGGCGAACCCCAGACCAACCGCTATGCCTATCACAATGGCGGCAACATGGACGTGCAGGAACTCTGCGCCGGCGCAACGCTCTATCTGCCGGTTGAGGTCCGGGGCGCGCTCCTGCACGTGGGAGACTGCCACGCCATCATGGGGGACGGCGAAATTCCCCACGGCGGCGCCATCGAGTGCGCGGCGGAGGTCACCCTGAAGCTCAGCGTGCGGAAGGGGTATGCGGCAAAGGAATGGCTCCGGGCCGAAAATGCGGAGCACATCATGACCATCGCCAACGAGGACCGGATCAAGGACTCCTTCTGCGGCGCGGTCCGGGAGCTGATCCGCTGGATGTGTGACGGCTACGGCTTCAGCCCGCAGGAAGCCTACCTTCTCCTCGGCCAGGTGCTGGAGGCGCGGTGCACCACGCTGCACGGGGACGAGGGTCCCTTCAGCCCCTATGTGGTGAAGATTCAGAAGCGCTTTCTGACACCGGATCCCCACTTTGACTGGAACGGTCCGGCGGAGTAAAAACAAAGCACAAATATATAACAGAAGCGGTTAAGCGCAGGTGCTCACGCACCGGCTTAACCGCTTCCTTTTTTCAGTGTCCCGGCTGATTCGACCCGGGCTGATTACAGCATTCCCTTGATAAAAATCTCAATACCGATGGCAATCAGGATACAGCCTCCCAGTACCGAAGCCTGCCAGGTAAGGCGGGTTCCGAACTTCTTCCCGATTGCGAGACCGCCGATGCAGATCAGAAACGTGACGGCGGCAATGATGAGGGACGCCGTATTGGCGCTGAGAACCTTGTATTCCGCGATGGTGAAGCCCACCGACAGCGCATCAATGGAAGTGGCAACACCCTGCAGAAGCAGGGTCCGGCCTGTCAGCCTGTGATCCGGATTCAGCCCGCGCTCCGGACAGGGCATTTCCCCCTGCTCCCGCCTCGGACAGACCGCGGGGCACTGTCCGTCCTCCCGGGCAGGGCAGCGGGCGGCTTTTCGTTCCTGCAGGCCTTCCAGCAGCATTTTGCCGCCGATATACAGCAGAAGCAGCAGCGCGATCCACGGCACAAAGCGCTGAAACGAAGAAAACTGCTCCACAATGGTGTGCACGCAGAGCCAGCCGATCATCGGCATGGCGTACTGAAACAGGGCGTAAACGCCGGCAACCATGCACATGCGGCTTTTTTTCATCCGCGGCTCATGCAGGCCATTTGCCATGGAGACGGAGAAGGCGTCCATGGCGAGGCCGACGCCCAGGGCTGCGCTGTTCAGATAGAAAAGAAGATTCACAGGGGATACCTCCTGTTCGGGACCTGGTTTCGCAGATCGGCCGGCCGGATGCCGAAGCTGGAGCGGAAGGCGCGGTTAAATACGGAGTAGTCACGGAAGCCGCAGACAGAAGCGGCCTGCCCGGCCGGCATCCCCTCGCGGATCAGGCGGGCGGCGGCAAGCAGACGCTTCTGCCGGATGAAGGCATGCACGGTATCCCCGGTCTGGGCTTTGAAGAGGCGCATAAAGTGATACCGGCTGAGGAAGACCCGTGCGGCAAGAGCGTCAACGGAGAGATCGGAAGACAGATTCTCACTGATATGGGAGAGGGTATCGCGGATTTTCGGGTCCATCCTGAGCACGGGCAGGGTCTCGCCGCCGGAACCGGGCGCAGGATTTCCGTCAACCATGCCGGCAGAGGCGCCGGCTGAGGGCGCGCTTCCAATCCGGTTCAGCAGGATGAAGAACTGCATAATCAGCGTGTCCCGCATGGCGTCACTCCCGGGGCGGGCATCATCTGCCGCGGCCTCAAAGGAGCGCAGCAGGGCGCTGAATTCCCGCTGCTGCTGCGCATCGGGCAGCAGCATGTACCGGCCGGTCCGGTCCGCGGTCTCAAAGCAGGCCATCAGCCCTGCATTCGGCAGTACCCGGTCCAGAAAGGCAGTATCAAGGTAGAGGATGATGCGCTCATAGGGCTCGGACACGTCGATGACGGCTTTGTGGATGGCGTGATGCGGCACCAGCAGCACCGACCAGGGCTGAAGCGGATAGCTGGTGTTTTCAACAATGTAGTCAACCCGACCGGAGAGCAGCAACACAACTTTGTTGAACTCATGGAAGTGAAAGCTGTGTTCCTGCCCGGCTGTGTCCTTCAGGTGAAAGTAATGATAGTCTTCGTGCAGATAGCCTTCCCGGCTGAAAACGCTGTTGCTGCTCATGGGCTTATCCGTCCTTTCAGGTCCTGCCTTGCCGCTGCGGACGCCCGTACGGAATCTGCGGACGGTTCCGCGGCGGACTGCAGTCAGCATTGGGATCAGCTTTCGCATCATACCGCACTTTTTGCAAAGTTTCAAGCAGTTTTCACTATTTACTGTGTTTTTTATTTCTGTATAATAAGTTTAACTCGGAAAAGGGAGGCTTCCCCATGAAATCCAATCACTTTCTGAAGAACAACTGGTTCTTCTTCAGCATGATCATCGGCATTGTGCTGGGCATTGTTGTCGGTTTCGCCTGGCCCGGCGCCTCGTCGCTGGAGCCCCTCGGCACGCTCTTCATCAACATGATGTTCTGCGTGGTGGTGCCGATGGTGTTCTTCTCCATCTCATCCTCCATTGCGAATATGAAGAGCGCAAAGCGCGCAGGAAAACTGATGGGCACGACCGTGGTGACCTTCATGTGCACCACCATCATTGCCTCGGTTATTATGTATGTGATTGTGCGCTTCTTCCCGGTCTATACCGGAGAGCCCGCCTTTGAGCCCGGTGCTTCCGAGCCCATGAGCGCCGGAGAGATGATTGTCGGCTTCTTCACCAAGTCCGACTTCCCGGAGCTCTGGAGCCGCCGGTCCATCCTGCAGCTCATCATCGCGGGGATCTTCTTCGGCTTCGGCGTGCAGATGTGCGGCGGCCCGAAAACAAAGGTCGCAGGCCTGCTGGATGAAATCACCCAGGTCCTGATGAAGGTCATCAAGCTCATCAGCTACTATGCGCCCATCGGCTTCTTCGGCTTCTTTGCCGCCCTGGTGGCTGCCCACGGTGCGGACTTTGTCTCCAGCTATGCCCGGGCGATCATCCTCTACTATGTGGTGTCCTTTGCATACATGTTCCTGATCTTCCCGCTCTATGCTCGCTTCGGCGGCGGCAAGGGCGCGGTGAAGGTGATGTTCCAGCATCTCTTCCGTCCCGCGGCGGTTGCCTTCGGCACCTGCTCTTCGGTTGCGACCATCCCCACCAACATGGAAGTTTCGGAGGACACCGGCATCTCCAAGGACGTGACCGACATCGTACTGCCCATGGGCGCAACGATGAACATGGACGGCTCCGGTATGAGCGCCATCATCAAAGTCGCCTTCCTCTTCGGCATGTTCGGTAAGGACTTCGCCACCACCGATGCGCTGCTGGCCATCATTGTTGCCACGGTTTCCTCGGTCGCCATGTCCGGTATCCCCGGCGGCGGCGGCACGGGCGAGCTGGTGCTCTGCTCCCTCTTCTTCCCGGAGCAGCTGGCGGTTGCCTTCCCCATTGCCCAGGCCATCGGCGATCTGGTGGATCCCCCTGCAACCATGGTCAATGCCGCCGGCGACTATGTGGCTTCCTATGTGGTATCCCGCTTCAATGACGGGAAGGACTGGCTGCAGAAAGCCATGAAGAAAAAAGCCGAGGCTGCGGCAGCGGCTGAAGAAAAAGCCTGACAGAGGGAACGCGGGCGTTCCGCCCGGTCTCTTCCCTCGCCGCCCGGCCAACCTGACAGGATCACATCACCAGCTTCTCCGGTGATGTGATCTTCCGCATTCTGAGAGAACCTGTCTCTGCTGGAGGATCAAACCATGCGCTATGTGAAAATGCACGGAGCGGGAAACTCCTTTGTCCTTGTTGAGAATCTGAACGGAGAGCTCGGCGGCGTCAGCCTGAGCGCGCTGGCCCGTTTTCTGTGCGATGTGGAAACAGGCCCCGGCGCCGATGGCCTGATTGTGCTGGTCAGGGCGGAGGACGATCTGGATTTCAGCATGCTGTTTTACAATTCCGACGGCAGCCTGGGTGAGATGTGCGGCAACGGCGCCCGCTGCGCCGCATGCTACGGCGTGGAGCACGGCCTCTCCACGGATACCGCCCGCATACGCTTCCGGGCAACCGCCGGCCCCATCACGGCGCGCAGAATCGCCTCCCGGCAGTATGAAGTCCGGCTGAATCTGCCGACGGTGATCGATCTTCACCGCACTGCGGAAGCGGATGGCCTTGCCATCCCCTGCACCTACGTGGAGTTGGGTTCCCCGGGCATCCCCCATGCGGTGACCGGATGCACAGCCAAGGAACTGGACATGGCCTTCCGGGCGGTTTCGGAAACGAAAGCACCCTGCCCCCTGCGGGAACGGGGGCGGCAGCTGCGGCACAGCCCGGCTTTTCCAAAGGGGGCGAACGTTACCTTCTTTGTCCGGACGGGGGAAAGCAATGTCCGGGCCATCACCTTTGAGCGCGGTGTTGAAGACTTCACCCTCTCCTGCGGCACCGGCTGCGGTGCGACCGCCGTGGCCCTGATGCTGTCCGGGCAGGTCGCCGGCGACACCCTTACCCTTCAGATGCCGGGCGGCCTTCTGACAGTATGCGTGGACCGGCAGGGGAGTGCAATCCGGGAACTTCGTCTCACGGGTCCTGTCGCCGTGACGGAAGAGGGCACCATTACAGTACCGGAGTTTTTCTGAGACTGTTCCGCATAAAGGAGAAAAGAATTGCTGCGGAAATTGTGAACTTTTTGTTGCAATTCAGAAGCTTACATGATAAATTGTCATTATCAATTCAGCTGTAATTCAGAAGCGCAGAACCCGTTCACGGGAGGCTGATCCGGGCGGCAACGTTCTGAGTGGGCATAGAGGAGCAGTTCGTGTGAATAAGACCGGGAGCACAAACAGTGCGTACAACAAGAAAAAACCAGTGAGCAAAGGCAAGGCCGCGGCGCCGCGCTCCAAAAAGGCGTTTTGGCTGCGGCTGGCCTCCGATGTGGTTGCCGCCGCGGTGATTCTCGGCGTTTTTTATCTGTTCCTTGAAATCCTGCCGCAGTACCGGCAGTTTCAGAAAATGAAGGCAGCAATGTCTGCAGAATCCGTCATAGTTGCTGAAGAGTTCGATGCAGAACCGGAAGAGACGGCTGAGACTTCGTTTGACGCCCTGGATGATGAGCCCGAAGTGCGGGTTTCGGTGGGCGAGGGCGCCTCCGGACAGGCCGAAGCCGTGGCGACGGCACAGGCCGCGGAAATCGAGACAGAGGAAATCTCTGATGCAGATGATGCGGCGGACATCACAGGATTGACGTGGAAAGAGCGTTTTGCGGAGTTCTTTACCGAAGAGAAGGAAAAGCACACTGCCTCCTATACCAGTCCGAACATCTCCATTCAGATTACAACTGTGAATGATGAAGAACACGGCGCTATGTCTTTTACTGCCTATGTTGCGGATATCCATGTGGCAAGCATACAGAATCTTCAGGCCGGCTTCCCCAGCGGACACCGGACTGCCAAATCCGAGACCATAGCCAAGGAGAACAAAGCGATTCTTGCGGTCAACGGGGACTACTATCTGAACATCAATAACGGCCTGATTGTTCGCAATGGCGTAGTGCTGCAGGAGAGCGACGGAACGGCGGATATCTGCGTGCTGTACGAAGACGGCACGATGAAGACCTATGCGCCCGGTGAGTATTCATCGGAGGCGATCTTGAATCAGCATCCCTATCAGGTCTGGAGCTTCGGGCCGGAGCTGCTGGACGAGGACGGGATGCCCAAGGAGGAATTCAACACCACCAGTTTTATCTATAATCGTAATCCCCGGACGGCTATCGGTTACTATGAACCGGGACACTACTGCCTTGTGGTCATCGACGGCCGCGCCATGGGCAACTCGAACGGCGCAAGTATGCGAGCGCTTTCTAACCTGATGGCGGATCTGGGCTGCAGCGTTGCCTACAATCTGGATGGAGGCGGGTCCTCCAGCATGGTGTTCAGCAATAAAGTAATCAACAAACCGAGTGACTTGGCACGGAAAATCAGTGACATTGTCATGCTCTGCGAACTGCCGGAACCCGAGCCGGAGCCGGTACCGGAGCCTGAGTCCCAGACGGAGGTGCTTCCGGACGAAACGGCAAGCGAAGAAGAAGGGCAGGCGGAATCATGAGAAAACTAAGGATTATTCTTTCGAACCTGATGATTTCCATGCTGCTGGTGCTGGTGGTGCTGATCATTCTGGACGGCTACAATCCGGCAATGGGCTTTTTGAACAGCAACGTGTCCAAGGTCTTCTACGGGGTACTGTGCGTTGTCGGCATCTTTACCGCGGTCAGTCTTGCCTGGCAGGACAGCTGAGGGAAAGAACTGCCGATGCCGATAAAAAACAGGGAAAGGGGATCAAAAAATGAAACGCAAACTGCTTGCTCTGCTTCTGCTCTTCAGTCTCTGTCTGGGATGCTTCCCCATGACGGCGCTGGCAGCGGAACCGGCTGACGAGGAAGTTGCCGTTGTGGATGAGGCCGCCTGGGAAGACATTAAGGCCCTGATGGATGCGGAAGAGTATGACGAGGCCATTGCACAGGCTGAGACTTACATGCGCAGTAATCCGAATTCGCCGGTCTACGACAAGGTTGAAAAAACCTGCATTCAGTCCTATGTCCGCAAGGCGAGGGTGCTGATTGAGGAAAAGCACCGGGAGGATGCGCAGGAGCTGCTGGAAGAGTGTGCCGACCGCTATGCGGATTCGGAATTTCTCTACATTGTGGAGAAGGATCAGGAGTCCCTGAAGCAGCTGCTGAAGAAGGAGATCCCGAAAACCGGGCAGATCTTCCATAAGAATTCCACGGTATACGGCGGAGGAGCTACACAGTTTGTCGTTAAAAACAGTGGGGAAAAGCTGCTGATTAAGTTTGAGCTTGCCTCAGGAAAGAATAAGGGTGAATACATCACCATGTTTGTACGTCCAAATGCGACGGCAAGGGTAAATATTCAACCTGGGAAGTATATACTGAAAATGGCCACGGGGAAAACATGGTACAGTTCAACAGAAATGTTCGGAAGCGATATGTATCTCGAAAAATTTGATGAGACATATGATCTCAAGAGCGGCTATGTATATACCCTCACATTAAATGCATCTAATGGTAATGCACCTTCTACACCTATAGACCCAGATGAGTTTTAATGATATTTGGGGCGGAAGTAATCCAAATAGGTGAAAAGACAGTATAGAGCTGCCATAACAGCTGCTCTATATAGAAATGTCTCAACCCAAGCGATTAAAATAACGAAATTACAGGCATCCTAGCATTTAATCATACAATGTCAGGATGCCTGTTTTTGCAATCAGATTAAAAGATAGTTTTTGGGTAAGCGTTTATAGGATCAAATCTCCCTAGGTTGGTTATGTCAAGAATATTTCGCACATTTGAGATAGAACCGCAAACGTGAAGATAATACAAAGGATATTTTCAGATTCTCTGAGCTATCGGTCCAAAATCTGTGCCAAGTTAGCCACCGCCTTCAGGCGGCACTATCAGATATTTTGAGCTTATGAGCGCAAACGATATGCTCTGCTGTCGAGCAATTAAATAGGGCGGGGATGCCCTTAAAACTGAATCATCATAAACGACATAAAAGAAACCAGAACTAGGAGATTTCCGCGTCCTATTCCGATTATTTTCATTGTGTGACACATCAGAAACAAGGAGCCTTTAAGGTTGATTTTGTATTTTCATTCGCTTATAATGGAGGTAGTTCTGTTAAAAGAGAGTATACTTTTCTTAATTAACACGTTTTAAGGAGTGACGGGAAATGAAGTGTTCTGCATGTGGCCGTGAAGCGGCTGAAGTAGGAAAATTCTGCACATTTTGTGGAAACGCTTTGATTAATGACGAACCGGAGGCCGTTATATCTTATGAGTTGAGTCAGGAAAACGCTTTATCTAAGAAAGCTAAGAATAAAACGGCACCGATTATCATCAGTGCAGTTATTGTGCTTGCACTCATTGCGGTTGCATTTTTTTTTGTTCGTCCCAAAGTTAATTATAATAACGCATTGAAAGCAATGCAGGAGGAACGTTGGGCAGATGCTAGGGAATTATTGGCAAAATATGATTACGATGATAGTGCTTCGCTCACAGAAGAGTGCCTTATGCATGAATACGCAGATTACGAATTTCTGCGGACGTTGGAAAAATCACTTACACAAAGACTAGATGCTCCAGATGATGCGGATACATATACGTTAATTGATAATGAACTCAGCTTGCTTGAGAGTTTTTCTGGGGCAGAGTTTCATAATCCGGAAGTTGAAGAATTGGCGTTACAATACATTGCCGGAGCAAAAAAGCAAAAAGACTCTCTTGGGGAATTAGAAGATCAAAGTGGCCACTACCTCAGTAATTTGATAGGTTTTGATGAAGGTTTGATATTACGATATGGAGCGGCCAAAACATTAGTGGAGGAGTATGGCCTGTTTGCCAACGAACCAGAAAGGGCTGAGTACTGTCTCGACCATTACGAAAGAGCAGAGGCTGAATATGAAATCGATCAGGACATGACCAATCAATTAATCGGTGAAATAGATATTGAATATGATGAGCAAACAGAATTGTATTACATAAAATATGAGAACAGAACCGAATATGAATTCGATTTCGATTTGTATAGTATTTACTCATATAAAGATCAGTTTGAGAATGATGAAATGAACATTAAAGGCTTACAACCCGGTGAAATCGTGGCGTTAAATCTAGAGGTTATGACAAAATTGTCAAATGATAACGAAAAGGTTGAAGCGTGGAATATTCAATGGGAAGTAGGGGATATCTTCAAAGATGGGCTGCAGTTAAAAAGGTAATCTTAAATGTAGAATTGATGTAATAAACCAACTTCTAAATATCACTGATTTTGTAATTGTAATAGGGGTGCCATCATGAAGTATTGTGCATATTGCGGAGCAGGTCTACCGGATGAAAGTATATTTTGCTCACAATGCGGCAAACGTTGTATAGAAGTTCTGAATACTTCGCTTGAGGATGATCCTCCTGTGGACAATCACCTTAGAGACATTGCTCCTGCAGATGTTCCTCCTGAGGACATTGTTTATGAAGACTCTGTATCGGAAGAAGTTGTTCGCGATGACGCTGTTTCGGCGGATATTGTTCCTGGAGATGCTGCTTCAGCAGACATTGCCCCTGCGGAGGTTGTTTCGGCTGTTCGGGTTGAGCAAATTCCTGTACAGCAACAAGCGGGGAGCAGTACAACAGACCGCAGCTTTTTCTCAGTGAAGAAGAACAGGGTAATCGCTGTGTTCGCGGTTCTTGCTCTGGTTATAGCAGCAGCTGTTTTACTGTTTGCTGGGGGCAGCAGTTCAGGCGTTCCAGATTCCGTTATGAAGGGCAGGGACTCAATCGTCCGTATTTACGCGGACTATCATGACGGATATGTTTCAGGGTCGGGCTTTGTAATTGCAAAAGAAGGGAACAACAGCTATATAGCCACAAATGCTCACGTTGTTGAAGACAACCCGCATACAATTACTGTCGTCCATGACAAAGAAGAAATTACGGCAGATATTTTCGCTATCGATGCTAAAAAAGATTTATGTATCCTGAAAACAGACAGACCGGTATCGGCGAAAGCACTTACCCTTGTTACCAGTGATATCGAACAGGGGAAAGCCGTGTTTGCTGCGGGCTTTCCTGGCGCCGCAGATGTTTTCTCAGATGAAATAGAGAGTGGTAGTGGCAGCATTACAATCACAAACGGTATTGTCAGTGCAGTACGAAGTGCATCTGTCGTCTCTTACGGTTCCCCTGTCACATTAATCCAGATCAACGCTGCAATCAATCATGGAAACTCCGGAGGTCCACTATTTAACGAAAAAGGTCAGGTTGTTGGAGTCAATACATTCGCGGCATATGACTCACAGGGCATCTTCGCGGCTATAGCCGCATCGGAACTTCGCAGTTTTGCATCATCCCATGGCTTGAATCTGCCGGCCAGAACCTCTTCTGGGTTCCCGGTTTGGGTTATCATAGCAATCATTGCGGCTGCCGCCCTGATTATCCTGCTGTTGGCTCTTCGCGGGCACAGCAGGGTAACAAATACAGACAAAAAAATTGCGCAACCGGTATATGAATCTGCTGCAGTAACTGATGTCCCGAAAAAGAAGAAAAGATGGCTGATACCCGTTGCTGTTGCTCTGGTGGTCATAATTGCCGGCCTGTATGCAACTCCTTACATCTTTGTCAAATCAGGCAATTACAGAACAGCCGAAAAATTTGTCATCAGCCGTGTGGCCAGAGGCATTTTTGATCCCAATCTTTATGACAGGATTGAAGCTGGGCTCTACATGGAAAATGGCAACTATAGTGCGGCAGAAAATCTTTTCCGGTCTTTGCCAGAGGGCTATTATGATTCCGGTGAACTGGCAAATGAGGCAATGTACCAGGAGGCCTTGCAGGCTGCAGATAATGAAGATTGGGCATCAGCTAAAAAGACCATGGCACAATTGGCTAAAATCGGATATAAAGATGCTGAGGAACAAAGCAATAAAATAGCCTATAGGGAAGCACTGTATTACTATGAAGTAAAGCAGGATACTCAGTCTGCATATATAAAAATGAAAAATCTTGCGGAGAACGGCTACGAGAGAGCAGTATCAGAAGCAGAGATCTTACAGGAGTACCTCTATCTTGAAATGCAGGCAAACTATCAGGCGGGCAACTATGATGACGCACTTAAAGCAATCACCTATGTAAAGGATTTGGCCGATGGCAACAAATATTACCTTCTGTTGGAAGCCAGATATCACAGTTTAAGATATGCAAATAATTCAGATTCCAATGCCTTGAAGAATCTCGTCAATGATATTGTTAATATAATTGATTTTGAAGATGCAAAGACTGTTCTGGTAATCAATGACCAGATCGCAAATGAATTTCTGAAGGGAACATGGAAGACAAAGACAGGCGGCTATTATTTTAAGATCAAAAAAAGCGACACATCTGCCAGCTCTGAATATAACATCCCTTGGTATGATTCCAACAAAAAATACTATGGAATTAAAGAAGGAAGATATATTCTATACAACAAAGACATTGATGAATCTGGGGCCGTCAAACAGTATAAGTTTACTGTTGTCGAAAAAGATCAGATCAAAATCTATGCATACAAGGATCAGAAGACGTACACTCTTTACCGTTAGTTCTCAGAAAAGAGGGCTTAGGAGCAACTCAAGATAGGCGGAGGGGTCTCACCAGTTGACTCTAAGGAATGCAATTATTAAAAGACTGGGAATCATTCTTTGTAAGCGTCAAAGCTGACGGCGCATAGTAAACTTCATACATCTATGAGATAATGC
>CAZBXX010000074.1:0-9893 GCA_964495965.1 uncultured Oscillospiraceae bacterium
TCGGAGCCGCCGCGCATGGTGGACTGGAGGATCATGTCGATCTCTTCCCTGCCGGCAAACTGGTCTTTCTCCTCAAAGTGCGTGATGCCGATGTAGCCGAAGGGCACCTTGATGGACTTGATCTTCATGGGATCGTCCGCGCCCCGGAAGAGGATCCGCTGGCCGGTGGGCCGGTAGATAAGCTCCAGAGGGCTCTTGCGTGCCTCCCAGAACTCGGCGACTCCCAGGATCCCGATGGCCCAGAGGTACTGCGCGTAGACGGAGTCGCGCATGGTATTGGCGACCTTGCGGAGCACCAGGGCGTGAATATCCGGGTGCTCCATCAGGAGGCGGACGACGGTCAGGGATGCCCAGGAAGATTTGAGACTTCCGCGACCGCCGAACGCCTCGTAATGAGTGAAGAGATGCTTGAGGGCGGCGACGGAGATGGTGCCGAAGTTGGAGGAGATGTTCGGAACATAGTTCTCGCGCATGATGGCGAGGGCCCGGCGGGTTTCCTCGGTGAGGGCACCTGCCTCTTCCGCGGCGGCGCGGTCCAGAAACTGCTCGAACTTATCCACGGCGGGGATGCTGCCGGCAGCAGCCTGGCGGAAAACACCATGCACAATCAGGGCGGCATTGATGAGTTCTTCATCCTCGAGGCCCAGTTCCCTGAGCTCTTCGCGGAGCTCCTCCTTGGTCACACGGGTATCTGAAACCTTGCGGGCGATGGTGGACATACTGACACGGCGTTTATTGGATTTTGTGGCGGCAGCCTGGCCTTTTCTGCCCATCTCGGCGGCATTCTCCTTTGTAAAGCGGTAGGGCTCGCCCTTTTTCAGGTTATCCAGTTGTTGGGGCTTGGAATTGATGGCGGGCACCTCCTGCGCTTCTCAATTGATTCTGGATATAATGTACCCGCTAAATTTCGATTTGACCTGTCATCTTTTTTGCACGATTTTTGCACGGTTTTCTCACTTCTCCCGCTTCTTTATCACAACAGAGCCCAGTGAACGGGTCTGTTGTGAAGGAGGACGAGCAGTGGAGCGACCGAGCTTTCTGAGCCTGCGAGGGAAGCGAGTGGATGCGGAACTTGTGAGGACGTGGTTTACATAATATTGAGTGAAGGCATGAGAAAAGCAGCCTCCGGAGAGGCTGCCTATATGGATACCGGGGGTAGATCCCCGGGAAGGAGACCAGGCAATATTGGCCTGATCCCAGGATGAATTGTAGCAGAGGGTATTGGCCGGGTCAAGCGCATGGTGACAGTGGTTGAATGTCGGGAACAGTACTTTTCCTATAAGGTTTTTCCATATAATTATCCCCTATAGAAAAGTACTGTTATGGAGGTACAACGAGAATCACCGTTCCAGATCGGCATAGACCAGGCCGCGGATATAGTCGGAAACTGTAAGTCCCAGGGACTCAGCCCGGGCGACGATGACTTGTTTGTCGGAGGCGGGAAAACGCAGGTAACACGGCCAGTAGCGGTCGCGGTTCTGTGCATCCCATTTGCGGTTGGCTTTTTTTCTTGCTTCGGTGATCGGCATGACGGTCTCCCCTTTCTGATGTCAGGCGGTACTGATATCAGTGTTTTTAGTCTGAACAGATTGTACCGCTATCAGTGTAATATTTCAAGCGGGGAAAACCACACCGGCAACGGGGAGCGGTCGGCCGCAGGGCGCGGACGAAGGCGGAGGAGACAGACACGGGGCTAATTCGCGCAACATGATACCCGTTTATTGCCTTCAGGCGATTGGCATTCCCGGGATCTAAGTTATATCTTTCAGATATGTAAACAGTTCACTTTCAAACGCCGACACATAATCAGGCTTTTTCACACTGTCCCGGCTGCGAAGAAAAAAGACTTCCCGTTTATCCGGCGGATCATCGAACGTGAAAAAGCGGAATCCGGGAACTTCTTTTTTGAATTCTTTTGCATACTGCGAAGTGAAAAACGCCCAACTTCCGGGAATCCGGCGGAAAAAGGGAATGGCTGCCTTGGTCGAATCCAACTCAAGAAGATAGTTTTTCCCTTCAAAAGCCTTGTAATATCTCCACATGTTCAGTGCATTGTACTGACCGCCGGTGAATCGGATTTCGAGGTGCGGGTCAAGCTCTTTGAGCAGATTGTCCCTGTGATATCTGCCTTCCGGATCCGCAACCGCAATCCCAAACTCCTGTTCATAGATCAAAGTGCTCATGATATTCTCCCGAATGGCGTCAAAAGAGGAAAATGCATAGTCAATTGTCCTGTTCTCCATCATCTTGTATGAAGTGACCGAAGGACAAATCGTAAGGCAGATACGGACATCCGGATATTTGTCATGATAACGGAAGAGCAGCGGATAAAGAAGCTCATAATATGAGCTTTCATTCGTCGCAATCCGAAGCCTGTCCTGGGCGATTGACGCATATTCATATGTTTTATGAAACAATGCCCTCCACTGTTCTGCCGTTTCCACAAACTCCTCACCTTGTGGGGTGAAGCTGATGCTGCGAACACCCCTCTGACGGGTAATCAGCTGAAAACCGAGCTGCTCTTCCATTTTTTTCAGCCTGTTGCTCACGGTAGACTGCGCCAGATGCAGCTGCTTCGCAGTCAATGAGATATTATGTGTTTTAGAGAGACTGAGAAATATTTCAATATCTTCGTACTGCATCACGAACCCCCCCGATAATGTTACCGTAATTATACTCTGACCTGTAAGCTTGCGCAACAGAAATTATCCGTTTTCTAAATATATTATATCATAAATTATCGTTTTATGTAATATCAGCGATCTGCTATAGTTAACTTACACAAGCGGAAACTATAGAATAAGGAGCTGATGCGTTTGAGCAAAATTCGAGAGGAAGCATTATCCCTGCAGGACGAGATTGTCCGGTGGCGGAGGAAATTCCACCAGATCCCCGAACTCGGACTGAAGACCTTCACAACGGGCGGTGCGATTGCCGCCATACTGAAAGGGTTCGGAATCGAAAGAGTGGAACCGTGTCTGGACGGGGCGGGAGTCATCGCCGTCATTGAAGGCTCTCTCCCGGGAAAATGTCTGGGCATACGGGCAGACTGTGACGGACTCCCGGTAAAGGAGGAGACCGGTCTGGCGTTCGCTTCCGGCAATGACTGCATGCACGCATGCGGACACGACGCGCACGTGGCGATCGGTCTGGGCGCTGCAAAGATCCTGCAGAATCACAGGGAATCCCTTCGGGGAAGTGTCAAGCTGCTTTTCCAGCCTGGCGAAGAAACGGGAGAAGGTGCGCGGGCGATGATCGCGGCCGGCGTTCTTGAAAATCCACATGTTGACGGAATGATTGCGCTCCACGTCGGAACCGCAGGAGATCCCTCCGCGCATTCCGGCCAGCTCTGTTATCACCCGGATGCCGCATCGTTCTGTTCCACCGCGTTTCAAATTGACATCCAGGGGAAAGGTGGGCACGCTGCCCTGCCCCACGAGTGTGTGGATCCCCTCCTCACCGCATGTTATCTGGTCACACAGCTGCAAAGCGTCCTCAGCCGGGAAACCGCCCCCTGGGACAGCGTCGTCCTGGGAATCCAGCAG
The DNA here is from genome assembly GCA_964495965.1 of uncultured Oscillospiraceae bacterium. Taxonomy (GTDB): domain Bacteria; phylum Bacillota; class Clostridia; order Oscillospirales; family Oscillospiraceae; genus Limivicinus. The sequence goes on from CAZBXX010000074.1 coordinate 3,546, forward strand.
ATTGAGAGCGGGACAAGGCATAACATTATTCCGGAAAGCGCTTCGATGAAGGGATCCCTCAGGACGGTGAGAAATGAGCTTTCGGAACACTATGAGCATCGGATCGAAGAGATCAGCCGGCTTACCGGGGATGCGATGCGCTGCCGGACCGATTATCACCGGCTGGGAAAGGTAGCCGGATGCACGAACGCCCCGGAGATGACCGAAAGCCTCTTAAAAGCCGCAGGAGCGATCCTGGATCCGGAAGACATCGTGCAAAGCAAAAGAGTACCTTCCGGCGGAGAGGATTTCGGATTCTTCGCCGAACAGGTTCCGTCGGTATACTTCTTCCTGAGTACCGCACTGGAAGAAGGCAACAACTACCCGCACCACCATCCTAGGTTCGACATTGATGAAAGCGTTCTCTGGCGCGGTTCCGCCGTATTCGCGGAATTTGCACTTTGTTGGCAAGAGCAGTAATATTGATAGAGCAGAAAGGAGCTTTTCCATGACAACCACGATGATTATCTGTATCATTATCAGCGTATTCACCATCGCGATGTATATGTGGGGAAAGTACCCCATTGGTCTCGTATCCATGGTCAGTATGGTCCTGCTTGTCCTGACCGGTTGCCTCAGCCCCCAGTCTGCCCTCGCGGGCTTTTCGAATGAATCAACCATCGCATTGCTTGCCATGTTCCCCGTAGTGGAAGGATTTAATCGCACCCAGTTCTGCAAAAACATCGCCGGCGCGCTTGCCAGGGTCGCCAAAGGTTCTCTGGTAAAAATTCTGGCGGGTTACTGTGTTCTCGCCATGATCCTTACCCAGTTTATCAAGGCCCCGATGGTCGTCATGCTGGTCATCTGCCCCATGCTGGTCGCAACCTGCAGAGAGATTGGCGTCAAGCCATCCAAGGCCGTTTTCCCTGTCGGTATTGTCGCCATCTCCTGCTGCTGCATTCTTCCGATTGCTGCCGGTGCCACGGTTGCGGCGGAAATGAACGGCTATCTCCAGGCCGCGGAATACACGGCATTTCAGTTCGGGATGTTCGACTGCGTCAAGGGACGGCTTCCTGTGTTAATTGCTTCTGTCGCCTATTCCGCCTTCATCGGATGGCGCTTCGCGCCGGACGAACCGCCTATTCCGCCTCAAAACAAATCCACCTTTGCAGAGGGTGCAAAACTCAGCAAAGGCAGGGAGATCTGCGGATATGTGGTTTTCATTCTCACTTCGATCACCATGCTGCTGCAGTCAAAGCTTGGGATCAGTCTGGCTGTCATCTGCATTTCCGGCGCGCTGTTGATGGTTATCACCGGTGTCCTCAGCGAAGCTGACGCAATAAAGGCGGTACCCTGGAACTGGGGCTTTATCTACATTGGCGCGCTCTCTCTAGCGGCTGCGCTCGCCCAGACCGGTGTCGGAGATTATGTCGGCGCTGCCCTTGCAAACGGGGTGCAGCACATCCAGAACCGCTACCTGATCGGACTGATCTTCTTCCTGATCCCGTTCCTGCTTACCCAGGTCATGTTCAATATCAATGTCATGATGATTTTCTACCCGATTGTTATCCTGACCTGCAAAGCAATGGGCGGCTCCCCGATCGGCCTGATGCTGCTTGTCCAGCAGGCCTGCCTTACGGCCTTCATGACCCCGCTGGCAAACGGTACCGTGCCTATCATTATGGCGGAAGGCGGGTATGATCTGCGCTCCATGCTGAAGCAGTCCTGGCTGCCGTCTCTGGTTTACATGATTGTGTCCGTAGGATGGATTATGACCGTATTCCCGGTACTCTGAGTTACTGGGAGGTGAACGATGGGACGCTGGATAATCAGAAACGGCCGGTACTGGGCAAACGGGCGGTTTCAGAAAAACACGGAATACTCTCTGGAAACAGACACAGAATCCGACCTTGAAGTCGTTCTGAACGACGATGATCTGGTTGTGCCCGGTCTGATTGATTTTCACCTGCACCTCTGGGCACCCGGCTCGCCGATGGGGATCGCTTCCGAGAAACTTTATGCCGACGGAATCGTTGCATGCGCGGATGCCGGTTCCTTCGGATATCGCGACTGGCTGTCAGCAAACCGCTTTTGGCAGAACAGCAGCAAGGTAATTGTGAAATCCTGGCTTTCCGTCCTTCCGAACGGGCTGATTGAAGTACCGATGAGGATCATTGATCCGTCGGAGATTTCCGTCGATCTGCTTGTGGCCGCTGCCCGGAAAGCAGAGCACGGTACTCTGCTCGGTTTCAAGGTCCCGATCGGCTGGAAGGATGCCGATACAGACAGGACGATGCTCAGGATAACCCGTGAAGCAGCAGATAGGACAGGGCTCCCGATAATGACGCATGTATCCGGTGCATGCATTCCATTGTCTGAGATCATCACTTATCTTCGAAAGGGAGATGTCATTTCGCACATCTATTCCGGATTGCACGGGCGCGAGGTTCTAAACGGAAGCGCGGAGGCAAGAGACTCTTTTCGCCATGCGAAAGAGCGCGGCATTGTGATGGATATTGCCTTCGGCGTGGAAAAGCATTTCTCCTGGAATACTTTTCTGCGGGAGTTCGGGGAAGGTCTTGCTGCTGATACGGTCAGCACTGATGTAGTGGATTTTACGTATAAATGCCCGGATTATCCGGTGAGCGACCTTTACGGGCTCCTCTCTGCGCTGTACGCAGCCGGGGTAAACCGGGACGAACTCTACCGAGCCGTAATTGACACCCCGGCAAAACAGATGGGAATCGATCTGCAGAGTTTGAACAACACGCTGGTAATACGGCCCTTAAAAGAGGAAGAACGATCCTTCTCTAAAACAGAAGGTGTCGTGACAGGAGATACTGTCTTCTCCCCTATGCTGTTTGTTGACCGCGGAAGAATCATCACCGACCGGCTGACGTGCCGGGACAAATGAACTCATATTCACAGAAGGAAGGACTGACAGCAATGGATGAGGAACGCAGAGGGCAACTCTTCAACGAAGAATTAATGCGGGAAATCCGCAGTAAGTTTTGTCGGATAGACACCGACTTTGACGGAAGCAGACGTCTCTTTTTTGAAAATGCGGGCGGATCTCTGCGGCTTCGAAGCGCATATCAGATCGGCGATGAGCTTGACGAATATCCCGACTGTTTTATGAGACAACACAAGGCAGCAGTGAACCTGAACCGATATGTACTGCAGGGGCGGGAGGATTTTATGACACTGATTGGCGCCAAATCCGGTGCTATCGCAACCGCGCTTACCGCATCCGCAGTCATGTTCAAAATTGCAGAGCCGATCGTAGAACACGGCAGGGGCACAAATATTGTCACCACGGTGATGGAACATCCAACCGGAATTGACTCGTTCCGGTACTATGGCGAGAAATACCGGAAAGAAGTCAGAATTGCGCCGGCGAACAGGAGAACCGGAGGTGTGGATACAGAAGGCCTTCTCTCTCTCGTTGATAAAAACACCGCTGCAATTAATGTGATTGCTGCTTCCAACATGACAGGTGCAATGACAGACCTGCAGACAATCGTTACGGAAGCGAGAAAGATCAACCCGGATATTTATATCATCACTGACGCTGTACAGCACGCGCCTCATGGTCCGATCGATGTCGAAGAAATACCCGTTGATGCAGTCAACATTGCAACATATAAGTTTTTTGGGACAAGGGGCTTCGGCGTGGCGTGGGTCTCTGACAGAGTGAAAACACTGCCGCATGCCAGAGTGCTCGACCAATGGACTGATATGTGGGAACTCGGAAGTACCGTACCTGCGCAATGGGCATCATTGACCGAGATTGTGAATTACGTTGCCTGGATAGGTATGCACTTTACAGACGTCAACGACAGGAGAGCACAGGTTTTAGAAGGTATGAAGCGAATCCACCTGCAGGAGCAGGCACTTCTTTATCGCCTGCTCTATGGTGCCGATGACAATTCCGGGCTGCTCAGTATGGACGGAGTGGAAACCTTCTTCGACTACAGCGACCTCAAAAACAGGGACCTGATCCTTGGTATACACTTCGACAACATGAACTGTAAGGACGCTGTGGCTGAATACGGTAAGCGTGGTATCATAGTATATGACAGGGAAGCCGCCCACTACTATTCCAAGCAGGTAGGTGAATTCAACACCGACGGAATGGTGCGGATTTCGCCGCTCCACTGCAACACGGTCGAAGAAATTGACGAGTTCCTTTCAGTGACAAGAAAACTAACGGAACTGTAAAACAAGCAGGAAAAGGAACAATTCGTGCAGGACTGCCTTCTGAACCTGCTTACGCAGCGCTCCCCCGCCTGTTTGAAGGGTTTGAAACCGCAGCGGTTATGAACACTTTGAACAGCAGAAAGACTCTTTTCGGAATGTATATTCTGAAGAGAGTCTTTTCCTATGATCTGCAAAGCGCCTGCCGGAACGCAGCGACTTGAAGAAAATACTAAGGGGAGGCGGAGCGGAAAGGAACAGGACGCGGCTTTTTCTGCGAGCCTGCGAGCTGGAAGGGCGCGGACCTGTGGAATGGAGCGCAGCCGGGGCGGGCGGGAATAGTTGAGCGGAGGCCGGAGCCGGACGCAAGGCTGCTGCGGAGCGAGCGTGCCAACCCTGAGCTCGCGAAGGTTTGGCGGAAGCAAGCGGCGCATGTGCCTGGCGGCGGCTAAGGCCGGAGCGGAACAAACGCGAGCATGCGCAGGCCGGGCCGGCGGGGCGGAGTGAGCACGAAAGGGGTTCTTTGCCGGCGAGGCACGGAAACGGGAAAGTACCCCGAAGTGGCACGGAGCAGCCGGAGGCCCGTGGCGGAAGCGGCGAGCGTACCGCTGAAGCGGAGCGGAGGCAGATTGGCCGGAAGGGAGCGGAGCGGGTCTTTGGAAGCGGAGGCGACGAAGGACGTCCGGGACAGAGCGGAGCCAGGGGCTGATCCTGAGCCCGCGAAGGGTCGGCACCCAGGCGGAGCATGGAACGGGCGGTCGCAGGAGCCGGAGCGGTGGAAAGCGAACGCAGGGAATCCGTTGCCGCGGAGCGCAGCGGAACGGGAACGGTTTCCCGGAGTGAGCTCGATCCAGAGGCGGCCGTGGTGCCGGGATCGAGCCGGAGGGGCAATCTGCCACGGGAGCGGACGCCGGAGGCTGGCTGTGGAGCCTGCGGAACGCCAGCTGAAGGCGGGAGTGGACGGGCAGGTTGCCCTGGAGGCGGAACAGGAGCGAGCCTGCGGAGGCGCTGCCAGCGAAGGGGATCAGCCCGAGGAACGAGGGATGGTTCCCGGAGCGCAGCAGCTGCCGGAAGCGGCGAGCGATCCTTGCGGAGCGGACTGGAGCGGAATCTGCCGGAGTGCAGCTCCGCCGGAGCCTGTGGAGGCGGTGCGGAGCGCAGGCGGGTTCGACGGAAGGGAGCAACAAAAGCGAGCCTGCGGAGGCGCTGCGTGCGAAGGGAATCATCCCGAGGAACAAGGGGTGGTTGCCGAGAGCGAAGCAGCTGCCTGAAGCGGCGAGTCTACCGCTGAAAGGAAGCGCGCCGATCAATCTGACCGGGAGCGAACGCCAAGAGCTGGCGGCGCAGCTTGCGGAGCGCCAGATGGCGGCGGGCGTGGACGGGCAGGTTGGTCGGAGCGCGGCTGGGTCGAGCCGGAGGACAATCCGGCCCTGAGCGGGAGCAGACGCAGGTCGCCTGAGCGTACCGGCGCGAAGGCGGGCAAGGGAGCGGAAGAGGAGGGACGGGTTGACCGGAGGCGGAGGAAAGCGGACCGATCAATCTGACCGGGAGCGAACGCCAAGAGCTGGCTGCGGAGCGCCAGATGGCGGCGGGCGTGGACGGGCAGGTTGGTCGGTCCGCGTAAAATCGAGCGAAGCGGAGCACACCTACAGGAGCACAGCCCCGAAAGCGGAGTGAGCGGAGGACGCGAGGGAGATCAATCCGGCGGAGCGAGGCAAGAGAACGGCCGGAGCGGACGCAGCGAGGCACGAGCGAAGAGAGCGGAGGACGGAACGCCGCCGAGTGGAGACGGGTTGGTTGACCGATGCGGACGCAGCGAAGGGAGCGCAGGGTCTGGGCGGATGGAGGCACCGCTCTCCCCCGCTGAACTCCCGAAGGGACATTAGAGGCACCTGCGCCGGAACGGGAGCGGAGGTCGAAGCGGCCGGAGGCGTAGAACCGCAGCGGGTTCTGGAGAGGCCGAGGTACGAGGTCTCGGAAGAATCCGCGGAGGGGCGGAGACGAAGGACGCTGAGGGCGGAGCGACCAGCCGATCTGAAAAACCACAGAGCAATTCATTTGAGGCGCCTGCGCCGGAATGGGAGCGGAGGTCGAAGCGGCCGGAGGCGGAGAACCGGAGCGGGTTCTGGAGAGGCCGAGGTACGAGGTCTCGGAAGAATCCGCGGAGGGGCG
>CAZBXX010000074.1:9993-11748 GCA_964495965.1 uncultured Oscillospiraceae bacterium
GAGACGAAGGACGCTGAGGGCGCAGCGACCAACCGCTGTTCCTAAAAAAAGAAGCCCCGGTTCCCGGTATGGGAATCAGGGCTGTTATCCAATGTCAGGATACTTCGGCGGCCTTCCCGGGAGCTTGTTCCGGTGTAGAGCCTTTCTCCTCTGCCGCCGTATTCTGCTGGTCTGTTTGAGGCTCCGCCTTCTTGGGGTTGCGTGCTTTCTCGAGAATGCTCTCGGTGCCCTCGATGGAACGGCGCTTGGCCGCTTCCGTGATGCCGGCGTAGTACTTCATGGTGGTTTCAGGGTCGGCGTGGCCGAGCAGCTCCTGAATGGCCTTCAGGTTGGTCCCGGCTTCCAGCGCCAGGGCAGCAGCGCTGTGACGGAGATCGTGGGGGCTGACATCTGGAAGATTGTTCTTCTCGACAAAGCACTTCACCTTTGTTGTGACCGAGTCCGGGCGGACGGGCTTGAAGCGATCCACGACATTACAGAAAATATAGGCGTTTGGTTCCAGCTCTATTTTGAGTTCCTTCTTCTCATCTTCCGGTTTAAGCGTTTCTTTTTTCGCTGGAACTTTTTTCTTTTTGGCGTTCTCTTCAGCCTGTTTTTTCTCTGCGATCTCCTGAAGTTCCGTTTTAAAGTTTTCGGTCTGTTTTTCCTTCAGAGCTTCCAGAAGCTTCAGGATGCGGGGGGAAATCGGGACAACACGCGACTCACCGGTCTTGGTCTTGCCGATGTTGAACTCGCCCTTCTTCTTTTTGTCGTGGGTCACGTTGCGGACGATGGACAGCTCCAGGGCGTCACTGTTCAGGTCCTGCCACTGGAGGCCGCAGACCTCACCGCGGCGGAGACCGGTGATGAGCATGAGGTTCATCAGTGCCTGCCAGAACAGAGACTCCTTCTCCAGGCAGGAGAGGAAACGGGCGGCGTCATCCGTCTTCAGGAAGTCAATCTGCTTTTTCTCGCGGTGCGGCTTTTCTTGCGGGGAGAGGTCCTCTGTCGGATCTGTGGGGATGTAGTGCATGCGTTTGGCGTAGCGCAGGATGTTCCGGAGGGTGCCGAAGAAATGCTTCTGTGAGGTCGGAGAGTAGGGTTTGTCCTCATCTGTTTTTGCGGTACGGAGATAGTTCAGGTAGCGCTTTACCTGTTCGGTGTCGACATTCTTCAGCAGGAGTTTATCCCCGAAAAAATCAACCGCCCGTTTACTGGTGTACTCAAAAAACTCAACGCTGCTTGGTGTGTGTCCGGGGAGGACATGATCCTTCATCCAGTGCTCGGAAACAAATTGGGAAAAAGTTATTTTGCGCCTGTCGACTTTGTCGTGGGTTTTGCCATACTCCTCTTTTTCTTTTTGTGCCCATTCTTCCTTCATACGAAACAATGCTTTCGAGAGCTTCGCCGGAGTCAGCCCCTCAATGTCGGGATCATCGGCGGGAATCGTACAGGTCCTCCAAATCATTTTGCCCTCATCATCTTCCCCGACAGCGGATCTGAACTTGTAGCTGAGTACTTCGCCCTTTAAACTTCTATATTCCTGGATGCCGGAACCTAAGGAACGAAACGTCCCGCGGACCGCTTTCTTTTCTGCCATAATAAGCTGCGCCTCCTTAAAATGGTGCTAAAAGTGTTCCCGCCGTAGTCAATTTCGTAGTCAAATTCGTAGTCAAAAATCGGCAGGAAACCGTAGTCAAATTCGTAGTCAAATAATTTCTATGTTCGGGCCCGGCTGAAACAGCCATAATGTGACCGGCAGAAAGAGCCAAAAGC
>CAZBXX010000075.1:0-11746 GCA_964495965.1 uncultured Oscillospiraceae bacterium
GAATCGCGGAGGAAAAGCGTATCGAAGAGCTGAAGGCTAAGTGCGAAAAACAGGGCTTGCACTTCGAGGACGAAGAGGCCAAGTACCAGGCCAAGCTGGCAGCAAAAAAAGCCAAGGAAGAGGCCAAGGCCGCCAAAAAGAATACGAAATAATTTCCAATAACGCTTACCATTCACAAGGGCGGCGGCACAGCCGCCGCCCTTGTGTGCCATAACAAGGAGACGACAATGCTGAAAATCGCCGAAAAGATTTTAAACGGTGAAAACCCCACGCTGTGCTTTTTCGGGGACAGCGTAACACACGGGGAATTTGAGTTCACCAATGGCTACAAGGAATCTATCTGGAGGCCGGAGCTGGTATACCACAAGCTCCTCGCCGACCGCATCCGCGAGAGCTACGGCAAAGAGATCCGGGTCATCAATGCGGGGATCGGCGGGAACTTCAGTTCCGACGGGCTGAAACGCATCCGGACCGATGTGTTGGACAAGAAGCCGGACTTCTGCTGCGTGATGTTCGGCACGAACGATGTGACAAACTCCCGCAAGGGTTCTGCCGCGCTGGAGGAGTATCAGCAGAATCTGAGACAAATCATTGAAATGCTGCGCGGTGAGGGAATTGAAGCCGTTCTCATGACGCCGGGTATGCTCTGCTCCCACGGCGTAAAGGGGTTTGGCGGCTTTTGGTGGTTCGTGCACAAGTATTACGAGTCGCTGCAAAAAGGCGGAAAGATGGATGCATATGTGCAGGGAATGCGGGATGTTGCGTCCGAGCTGACGGTTCCTCTGGCGGACGTCTATGCGGAGTGGAAAGAACTGGAGCAGAAGGGCGTAGACACCACGGCGCTCCTTGTCAACGGCATGAATCACCCGAATGCGGACATGCACAAAGTCTTCGCGGATAAGCTGTTTACATTGATTTTTGAGGAGTAAAGGTCATGAAAAGAACTTCCTTCAACGATAATTGGATCTATAGAGGTGAGACGATCACCGTGCCCCATGACGCCATGCTGCACGAGCAGCGTGACCCCAACGCTGCCTGTGGCAGCGCGGGGGCTTTCTTCCCGGACGGGGAATACGTATATGAAAAGAAGTTTCTGAAGCCCGAAGCAGAGCATGTGCTCATTCAGTTCGAGGGCGTGTACAAAAACGCAAAGGTTTGCATCAACGGCAAAGAGGCGGGGGGCGCGGCTTACGGCTATATCCCCTTCTTCGTATGCGCCGACGAGTATCTCATCGACGGCGAGAACACGATCCGCGTGGAGTGCGCGGTGAAGCACCCGGACTCCCGCTGGTATTCCGGGGCAGGCATTTACCGCCCGGTGTGGCTGTGGACCGGCCCCGCCGACAGCATCGAGCCGGAGAGCGTGCGCATCAGCACCGTTTCTTATGACCCCGCTGTGATCCGTGTACAGTCGCCCAAGACGGTAAAGGTCGACGTTGATGGCATCTGCGGCGAGGGCACGGATTTTGAGCTGACCATCCCCAACGCGAAGCTTTGGAGCGAGCATACGCCGTATCTGTACACCGCGAAGGTGAAAATCGGCACGGACAGCGAGGAGATTCGCTTTGGTATCCGCAATGTGGAGTGGTCTAATAAGGGCCTTTTCATCAACGGACAGCAGACCTTGCTGCGGGGCGGCTGCCTCCACCACGACAACGGCGTTCTCGGCGCGGTGACCTATGACGAGAGCGAGTGGCGCCGAGTGAAAAAGCTGAAGGAGGCGGGCTTCAACGCCATCCGCAGCGCTCACAACCCCTGTTCCCGCGCCATGCTGGAGGCCTGCGACGAGTTGGGCGTCTACATGATGGACGAGACCTGGGATATGTGGTTCCACCACAAGACGAAGCACGATTACGCCACCGAGTGGCGCGAGCATTGTCTGGCGGACATCGACGCCATGGTATCCCGTGACTTTAATCACCCCAGTGTGATCATGTACTCCATCGGCAACGAGGTCTCCGAGCCCGCCAAGCCGGAGGGTGTGGAAAAGACCCGCGAGATGGCGGAGCACATCCGCGCCCTCGACCCGAATCGCGCGGTGACCGGCGGCTTCAACCTGATGATCATAGCCAACGCCAAAAAGGGCAAGGGCATCTACGACGAAAGCGGTGAGGGCCGCAAGGAAAACGGCGGGGAAAAGAAGATGCAGGGCATGAACTCCACCATGTTTAACCTCATCACCAGCATGATCGGCCCCGGCATGAACAAATCCGCCAACGGCAAGGCGGCGGACGAGGCCACGAGCCCCTCCCTTGATCTGCTGGATATGGCGGGCTACAACTATGGGTCAGGCCGCTATCCGCTGGAGGAGAAAGCGCACCCTGACCGCGTGATCTTCGGCAGCGAGACCTTCCCCTATACCATTGCGAAAAACTGGGCCATGGTAAAGAAGTACCCCTATTTGGTGGGCGATTTCATGTGGACGGCCTGGGACTACCTGGGCGAGGCAGGGCTGGGTGCCTGGGCCTACACCCCGGACGGAAAGGGCTTCAACAAGCCCTATCCCTGGCTGCTGGCGGATTCCGGCGCCTTTGATATCCTGGGCGATCCCAACGGCGAGCTGTTTTGGGCCTCCGCTGTGTGGGGCAAGGGCACCTTCCTGGCTGTGCAGCCTGTCAACCATGACATGAAACCTGCCAAAGGCGTCTGGCGCGGCACCAACGCCATCCCCAGCTGGAGCTGGGCCGGCTACAAGGGCAAGAGCGCCGTGGTCGAGGTCTATACGGACGCGGCAAGCGTCGAGCTGCTGCTGGGCGGCAAGAAGCTTGGAAGCGCAAAGGTAAAAGACTATCGCGCAACCTTCAAGGTCAAGTACGCACCCGGCAAGCTGGAGGCCGTGGCCTACGGCGCGGACGGCCGTGAGCTGAGCCGCACCTCCCTGGAAACTGCCGATGCGCCGTTGCACATCGCGCTGAAGCCAGAGAAGGCAGCTGTGAAGCCGGGAGAGATCGTCTATATCCCCGTGACGATCGAGGGTGCTAATGGTGTCGTGGAATCCAACGCTGACCGCAAGCTGACCGTTACCGTTGAGGGCGGCGAACTGCTTGGCTTTGGCAGCGCCAACCCGCGCACAGAGGAGCGCTTCGATGTTGGCGAGTACACTACCTATTATGGCCACGCCTTGGCCATCATTCGGGCCGGAGAGCGAGGCGCAGTAAAAATCATCGCCACGGACGGCGACAAGGCCGCCCATGTGGAGATCCCTGTGAAATAACTGGCCTTGTCAACGGAAGACAAAGGAAATGCTTTCATAGCAGGAAAAATGGAGGAAAACCGATGAAATACGGTGTTCAGATGTACCTGTTTCGGAGCCACTGCCGCACGAAGGAGCAGACCCTTCGTACGATCCGGCGTGTGGCGGACATGGGCTGGGACGGTATTGAGCTCTTTCAGAGCGCCGATATTCCGGCAGAGCGTATTTGCAACGCCGCAGGTTCCTGTGAGATCCTCAACCCCATGCTTTGGCCGAAGCATTTTGAGCCGGCCAGGATCCAGAAGACCTGCGACTGGCTGAATGCACTTGGCGCGAAGACGGCTGCCTACAACACCATCCCCGTCCTTCACCCCGGGCCGAAAGCATATCGGCAGTACAATCCAAAGTACATCGAGATTGCAAAGACGTTTGATGAGAACGGGCTGACATTTTGTCATCACAACCACAAGGAGGAATACCGGGTAACGGACGGTCGGGTCGGTATCGACATTCTCACAGAGGGTGTGGAGCCTTATTGCCTTGAGATCGACACCTATTGGGCGCGGGAAATCGGCTGCGACGTCGTTGCTCTGATGGAGGAACGGAAAGACCGTTTGCGCTATATCCACCTCAAGGATAAAAAGAACAGCGCCAAAAAATTCTGCCCGATCGGAGCAGGCGACGTGGAAAACCGCCGCTTTGTGGAGAAGGCCATGGAATTGGGACTTGAGTATGTGATCGTAGATCTGGATAACAGCGACCGGGACGTGTTTGAGGCCGCTGAGATGAGTCTGAAATGGCTGAAGGATAACTTCGGCTAAAGGGGAGCCGGAAGATGCTGAAGCGATTGAGCTTAATGACCTTTACCATAGACATCGACATCGCTATGAAAAAGATGACCGCCCTGGAATGCCTGCAGATGGCGGCCGACGAGGGGTTGCAGTACGTAGACGTGCGCAGTCCGTCTGGCCGACTGCTGAAAGCATATGCCTCAGCTGTAAAGGAGACGGGCGTAAAGGTACTTTGTTATATTGCACCGGTGTCTTTCTTCTCCAACAAGGAGGAAACCATCCGTAAGCTCCTCACGCGCCATCTGGAGGCCGCAGCCGCGCTCGGCGCGAGGCTGTTTATGATCGTACCGGTGAATGTTCAGAAAGATGCGCGGATCTGCAGAAAACTGGGGAAGACGGAGATCCGGCAACGGCTCAAAAAACACTTTGCTTTGGCCGTTTCTTTAGCTGGAGGCAAAAATCTGACCGTATGCTTTGAAACGACTCCGCAGGACTATACGTGTCTGTCCGGTGCAGAAGACTGCTGCTGGGTTCTGGATGCGGTACCCGATTTGAAGCTGGTGTACGACACCGCCAATATGCTCCCTCACGGGGACGACCCGATTCTTTATTACGAAGCGCTGAAGGAGCATATCGTCCACACCCATCTGAAGGATGTTCGCCTGACGAAGGAGACTTGGCAGGACCGACTTTTTCGCGCAGAAAAAAGCAGCGACGGACGGGTCATGAAGTGCTGCCTCTCCGGCGAGGGCGTGATTCCGCTGAGAGAGATCCTTTCCCGAATGGAGGCGGACGGTTACACGGGTACGTATGCGCTGGAATTCAGCCACCCGGAGAAATACCCCGTCGATCTTATACAAAACACTGTTCAGCTCAGACAGCATTTGTCATTTTTGAAAAGCGTGCAGAAATAAAGGAGCTATTTCATGAAAGCTATCCGTCTTCAAACAGAATACTTGACCGAGCCCCTGGGCTTGGGGAATCCACGGCCGCGCTTCTACTGGAACTGCGAGGGCGGCGTGAAACAGACGGCGTATCAGATCGTCTGTACGCGCGGAGACGAAATCGTTTGGGACAGCGGCATGGTGATGTCCTCGTCCATGACACATATCCGTTATGAGGGAAAGCCGCTACACAGCCGGGATATCGTGAATTGGAGCGTTGCCCTTTGGGACGAGAACGGCGTGCCCGGCGAAGCGAGCGAGAGCCATTTTGAGCTTGGCCTGCTGGACGGTGTAGACTGGACAGCCAAGTGGATCAGCGCCCCGGTGAAAGAACCGAAGAACGTCCGCCTGCCGGTGGACTGCTTCCGCAAGAAGTTCCGCTCCGGGATGCCTGTTCAAAAGGCTCGCATATACGCCAGCGCCTGCGGTCTCTATGAGTTGCAGCTGAACGGGCAGAAGGTAGGCGACGGTGTTCTGCTACCTGGCAACACAGACCTCCGCAAGCGCATTCAATATCAGACTTTTGATGTGACCGAGATGATGAAGGAAGATAACACGCTGGCCACTGAACTGGCAGACGGCTGGTACCGCGGCAGCGTGGGTGCCTTCGGCCCCCGTAACGTCTACGACCGGCAGACCAAGCTGCTGGTACAGATGGAGATCGTTTATACGGACGGCACGACCGAGCGCATTGTTACCGATGAGAGCTGGGATTGGTCCAACGACGGCCCCATCCGCTTCGCCGACCTGGAGGACGGCGAGATCGTGGACGCCCGCATGCAGCCGAGCTACAGCGGCAAGGCGGTCCAGTCCGATGGCAAGGGTCTCCCCGTGCCCACAGCCTCCGACAATGTTCTGCCTAAAACGCACGAACGTTTCCCCGGCAGGCTTCTCATCACGCCCAGCGGAAAGAAGGTGCTGGATTTCGGTCAGAATCTGGCGGGTTTCGTTTCCTTCACCGTGCAGGGTAAACCCGGACAGACGCTTAAGCTGCGGTTGGGCGAGATCCTGGACGAAAACGGTGAGTTCACCCAGCGCAATATGCAGGAAATCAAGCCGGTGAAGGAATATACCCAGCTGACGGAGATTATGTTCGTCACCGGCATGGGAAAGTTCTACAAGGGCGAGACTCAGCCCAGCCCCCTGCAGGAGATTCGCTTCGCCTGCTCCGGCGGCGTGGATCGTTATGAGAGTAAATTTATAATCTCCGGCTTCCGCTATGCGCTGATCGAGACAGAGATCGGTTTTGATCCAGAGGCTTTTGAATCCGTGGCGGTCTACTCCGACATGGAGCAGACTGGCGACTTCCATTGCTCCCATGAGGGGATCAATCAGCTTTTGCGCAACAACCGCTGGAGCATGAAGTCCAATTACTGCGACGTGCCCACCGACTGCCCGACGCGGGAGCGCCTGGCCTGGACCGGCGACGCCCAGATCTACTTCAACACCGGCGCTTATTTCATGAACATTGCACCCTTTATGCGTAAATGGATGCGGGATATCCGGGACGACCAACTCAAAAGCGGCAAGCTCCCCGCGGTAGTGCCGTATAACGGCTCAGCCATGTGCTACGATGCCACCGGCTCCAGCGCCGGCTGGCAGGACGCCGCGATTCTGATCCCATACCGCTACTGGAAGCGCTACGGCGACGAGCAGGCGCTGCGGGACAGCTACGACAGTATGAAGGCCGCGGCCCTGTTCATGATCCACAACACCGGCCATAAGGATAAAAAGACCGCAAAGGCGAACCCCTACAACAAATACGTCTATGAAAAGGGCATGCACCTGGGCGAATGGCTGGAGCCCAAGGAGTTTCAGGAGGAGATCTCCGCCAAGTCCCGTCCCTCGCACCCGGAGGAGTGCACTGCTTATCTGCATTATTCCATGGAGCATATGGTCGAGGTTGCTCATTATCTGGGCAAGGCCGAGGACGAGGCGTTGTTCCGCGAATATGCCGACGGAGCGAAGCAGGCGTACAACTGGCTGTTCCTGAAGGACGGCGCGCCGGATACCGACAGGCAGGCAAAGCTGGTACGGCCTCTGGCCTTCGGATTGGCAGAAGGGGAAACCCAAAAGGCTGTGGAGGATCGTCTGGCAAAGGCCATCGTCAACCGGGAATACAAGATTGCCACGGGATTCCTCTCCACGCCCTTCCTGCTTGGCACGCTGACAAATATGGGGCGTGCGGACCTGGCCTACAGGGTACTGGAGAATGAGGAGTGCCCCGGCTGGCTCTATCAGGTCAATCGCGGCGCTACCACCAACTGGGAGTCCTGGGAGGGCCTCACCGGGTATCAGGGTACCGGCAGCTTCAACCACTATTCCCCCGGCGCGGTGTGCCAGTGGCTCTTTGACACGGTATGTGGTATCCGTGTGAACGGGGAGAATCATTTTGTCATCGCTCCCATTCCCGGCGGCACCTTGACACATGCCGAGGCCAGCTACAATAGTTTGTATGGCGAAGTGAAAAGCCGCTGGGAAAAGACTGACAACGGCGTGCGTTACGCGATCGAGATACCTAAGAACTGCGAGGCTCAAATTATCTTACCCGGCGGAAAAACCTGCATGGTTCCTGCTGGAAGCTATGCAATTGAGGCGTGAACAATGGGAAAATTCGGTTGGGCCTATATTGGCAGCGGCAGCATCGCCACGACAACGGCAAAGCAACTCCTCCGGAATGATAAAAATGAGATCGTCGCCGTATGGAATAGAACAGAAGCAAAGGCAAGAGCGTTTACAGAGAAATTTGGCGGAAAGATCTATCAAACTGCGGAAGATGCAATCAACGCCCCCGGCGTGCAGGGCGTTTACATTGCGGTAACTGCCGATAAACACGCAGAGTATATGAAGCTCTGCATCCATTCTCACAAGAGCGTGCTCTGTGAAAAGCCCTTTACGTTGAACCTTGCTGAGGCTGAGGAGGTCTGTGCGCTCGCAAAGCAGGAGGGCGTTTACGTCGCTGAGGCCATGTGGACTTGGCATAATCAGGTTTCACTGCAAGTCAGAGAGTGGACCAAGTCAGGCGTGCTCGGAGACATCGTTCGGGTAGAAGGAACATATGCGCTACCCATGTTGCGGAAAAACGATACGACAAGCCGCCTTGTTACGCCTGCCCTTGGAGGTGGCGCTCTTCTTGATATTGGCGTATATCCCATCCGATATGTCTATGAGCTGTTCGGAATGCCGGACAAGATCGACGCAAAGGGAATCCTCTATAATGGGGTCGACGTGGAAGAGACTATCAGCATGGATTACGGCAGTTTTACAGCAAGCCTTTTTGTGTCCTTTCAGAAGTTGAAGGGTGAAAAAATGGTGATAACTGGTACGAAGGGCAAGATTACGGTTCCTTTTTTCCACTCTGCTACAAAGGCCACGCTGAAAACAGAAAAAAAGCTCACTGCGTCAAACAAGGGTGGGCATTTTGCTGCATATTTGGACGAGTTTTCTGACACGGCGGAGGAGATTTGCTTAGGCAAAACGGAAAGCAGCTATTCGACCCACAGGGCAACGCTTGACACCATGGCACTAATGGACACATGCCGCAGACAGATGGGTGTAGTTTTTCCGGGTGAAAGATTAGAATTACGGAATGGGAAGCCTCTGAATGCGAAAGTCAAGGCCATAAGTCATATCGGGTTTAATTGCAAGGATATTCAAAAGTGCAGAGACTTTTACTGCAAAATCATGGGCTGCACAGTTCAGTTTGAATCGACCTATTATGACTTTGCACAGTCCGTGATTAGACAGGCTGAAGCACAGGGAAAACCCGCGCCAGGCTATGCAAAGTTTTTTGAAAAGCAGGGTAACCGAATCTGGAACGTATATTTGAAATGGACGGACTTTTGCTTTGTTGAGCTGTTTGATCAGGTTGGAGCCATTCGTAGAAATGTGCCGGGCAATCACGACTTAAACTACACTCATTTTTCCATCGAAGTTGAAAATATCCGTGAATTCCGTGAGGCGATCATTGATCGCGGGGGCGGAGCTTACATTGAAACGGAAGTCACCTTGGGTATTGATGAAACCCTACAGATGTGGATGCATGACCCGGAGGGAAACCGCTTTGAATTGATGGAATATACCGACAAGTCCTTTCAGATTAAAGGAAGACAGGAGAGCGAAACAAATGTATAACAGCTTTCACCCCGGTCAGGAATGGCTGGATACCAACGGAAAACACATCCAGGCCCACGGTTTTTCCGTGTTTTACAGCGAAAAGGACGGCGTCTACTACTGGTTCGGCGAGAACAAGGAGAAGACCGTCGGCGGCCCCTTCAACAAGGTGTGGCACTGGGGCGTGCGCTGCTATGCCTCCAAGGACCTGTACAACTGGGAGGACAAGGGCCTCATCATTCCGCCCCAACCGGACGATCTGCAAAGCCCGCTGCACCCCACCTACTGCATGGATCGGCCCCACATCCTCTACTGCGAGAAAACCGGCAAATATGTGGCGTGGCTGAAGATCATGTGCGGCGCAACGAGCCAGTTCATGTCTGTCATGCAGGCGGATGAGTTTCTGGGCCCCTATGAGTTCGTCCACAAGATCTATAAGCCGCTGGACATGGACACCGGCGATTTCGCCCTGGCTGTGGACAGCGAGACGAAAAAGGCCTACTTCATCTTTGACCGTCCTCACTTCGAGGTGGTCACCGCCACGCTCTCCGATTCCTACACCGAGGTGACGGGCGAGTTCTCCGAGCACTATGAGAACCTGCACCCGCCCTTCTCCCGCGAGGCGCCGACCTACTTTGAGCACGGCGGGCGGAAGTATCTCATTACCTCCGGCACCAGCGGCTACTATCCCAACCCCAGCCAGGTCTGCGTGTTTGACGATTTCCACGGTGAGTACACCGACCTTGGCGATCCCTGTATCGGCGACACGGACGGCACCAGTTTCTATGGTCAGTTCACCTGTGTGCTGAAAGTACAGGGAACGGACAAATACATCGCCATGGCGGACCGCTGGAAGCCCACACCCCGTCAGCAGAAGTTCGGCCTGAAGTACCTGGCTATGGTGAAAAAGGCCATGTCCGGTGACCGGCATGCGGATCTGATCATCCCCGACAGGAGCGCCAGGCCTGCCGGGAAGCTGTCCGGCAGGCCGATGACCCACATGGAAAACACCAGCATTGCCCGCTACGTCTGGCTGCCCATCGAATGGGAGGGCGAGAAGCCGATGATCCGCTGGAGAGATGAATGGAAGATCCATGCGGACGACAATACGCGCTGAGCAGGAGGACGGAAAATGATCAAGATCGGAATACTGGGCTGCGGGAAAATCGCCCAGGTACGGCACATTCCTGAGTATGCAGACAATCCCAACTGCGAGCTGAAAGGCTTTTTCAATCCGACCAGGGCCCGCGCGGCAGAGATGGCCGCAAAATATGGCGGCGTTGTCTATGATACAGCCGAAGAGCTCCTGGCCGATCCCGCAATCGATGCGGTCTCCGTATGCGCAGCCAACAACGCCCACGCCGAGCTGACCATCAAGGCCCTCAGAGCCGGCAAGCACGTCCTCTGTGAAAAGCCCATGGCCGTCACCCTTGCCGACTGCGAAGAGATGGTGAAGGCCGCAAAGGAGAGCGGCAAGCTCCTGATGATCGGGCAGAACCAGCGGCTGACAATGGCCCATGAGCTGGCGAAAAAGATGATCGCCGACGGCGAGATCGGCCGCATCCTCAGCTTCCGCACCACCTTCGGCCACGGAGGACCCGAAACCTGGAGCATTACGCCCGGCAACAACACCTGGTTCTTTGACAAGACCAAGGCCGCCATGGGCACCATGGCGGACCTGGGCATCCACAAGACTGACCTCATCCAGTTCCTGCTGGGCGAGAACGTGGTACGAACCACCGCCAGACTCACGACGCTGGATAAACGCGGTGCGGACGGCAAGCTCATCGGTGTGGATGACAACGCTATCTGTATCTACGAAATGGCCAGCGGCGTCATCGGCACTATGACGGCGAGCTGGACCCTTTACGCTGCCGAGGATAACTCTACTGTGATCTATGGCACCGCGGGTGAATTGCGCATCTACGACGATCCCGCCCATTCCATTGTGCTCAAAAAGAAGGTCGAGGTGCCCAGATACTTTGACGTGGAGCAGATCCAGACCAACGACAACCAGACCAAGTCCGGCATCATCGACCTTTGGGTGGACTGCCTGATGAAAGGCGAGGAATCCCCGATCTCCGGTGAGAGTGTGCTCTCCGCCATGTGGGCGGTGTTCGCCTCCATGGAGAGCAGCGAGAAAGGCCATGCCGTGGACATTCCGGCAAACCGTTAAGGAGGATGCACCATGTTCAACTTTGGATTGTTAACCGCGATTTTGGACGGCTGGAGCTTTGAGGAAGCGGTGGACATCGCTTCGGAGATGGGCTTTTCCTGCCTGGAAGTTGCCTGCTGGCCCGCGGGCAAGGCAGAGCGCCGCTATGCCGGTGTCAGCCACATTGATGCCGAGCGCGTGCTGGAGGACGTCGAATACGCTGAATATGTGAAGAAGTATGTGGCCGACAAGGGCATGCACATCTCCGCCCTGGCCTACTATCCCAACACGATGGATCCGGACCTCCAGAAGCGCGGGGCCGCCATTGAGCATCTGAAAGCGCTGATCAAAGCCAGCGCGAAGCTGGGCGTCAACATGGTCACCACTTTCATCGGCCGGGATCAGCACAAGACCGTGGATGAGAACGTGGAACTGTTCAAGGAGATCTGGCCGCCCATCATCAGGCTTGCGGAAGAGCAGGGTGTGAAGGTCGCTATCGAGAACTGCCCGATGCTCTTCGGCAAAGACCAGTGGCCCGGCGGACAGAACC
>CAZBXX010000076.1:0-11646 GCA_964495965.1 uncultured Oscillospiraceae bacterium
ATCCCAGTTCCAGGCGCTGCCGGAAGATAAGAAAACTTTTCTTCTGCAGCTTCTTCTCTCTTCGGGCGGTTCGATCCGTCAGGTCAGCAGGCTGACCGGGACGAGCTTCGGGATTGTAAGAAAATACGGTTAACACAGAGAACCGTCCCCTGTGTTACGCATTTTCAGGCTGATCGGGTGAGCGTCCTTTTTGTGTCGTGGCATAGTCTTCATCCTCCCGGTATATGGAGAATTATACCCATTAATTATTGAAAAAACAATACGAAACGAATGTAAAAAACAAGGAGAAGCCGTGGAACTTCTCCCCGCGCATCAGTCTGTGATCATTCCTTCCACGTCAGCACAGCCTTCAGCTGGTACATGAACACTTTGTGCTTGAAGAAGAACGCATGGATCAGGCGGTGCGACCAACAAAAAGGATAGAGCACAGGAGCCTTGTCCAATACCGGATAAAGCTGGTGCATCAGGTCAGCGGGAAGGGTCATCCGAGAGAGGAAGTACCCCCAGCGGCCTTTTTCCCGAATCTGCCTTCTGATGCTGTTCGCCATCGTCCCATAGGTCCCGGAGGAAAGGACATAATCCAACATTTCCCGTTCCTCTTCCGTCAGCGGCTCCCCGCCGAACAAGTGCAGGGCGAGGCTGCGATTCGCGGCTTCAAAATCGCCGATCCCCAGCTTTTCGATTTCTCTCTCCACATACACCATGTCCAGAGACACCCCGTGGAGATACACATAGGTATCCAACAGGGAGCGCAGCCCGGTTCCGCCGCCGGAATAGTGCTTATACTCGTGGGCGGTCATGTACAGATAAAAATCTTCCGGTGAGAAATGCTTCTCGCATCCGTCCCCGATCAGCCGATCCTGCACATCCCGGTAATACGTATACAATCTCTCATCATGGCTGGGGCCGAACAGGGCGCGATGCATCTCAAAATTGCAAACCGGTTCTTTGTAATAACAATCGTGGTTGCTTGCTCCAAAGTGTTTGACCTCAAATCCCAGGCTTTCCATGATGGTTTTCACATCCTCCGCCCGTTCCGCGTCGAACAGGATATCATGATCCGCCATCTGCCGCATGCCGAAAACGGGATAGTAACCTTTTAAGACCGTTCCTTTCAGCGGCATATACCAGATGCCCGCAGCGTTCAGACGGGCAAACAACGCCTGCATCTCCGCGTCCATCAGCGCCACTTTCCGGATGGCCTTAGCCTTCGCCTGTGTAAAGGTCGGATCATGAACGTCGGCGGATTCCAGCGCCATGGCCGTGATCGCCGTCAGGAGATGGAAGTCGGCAACCTTATAGAGCATGGCAAAATCCATGTCCTTCACCGTGTCGTGGTCAGGCGAGACGCCGTTCATGGAGCAGGAAATCAGGTAAATGACATCTTCCGCTGTTTTCCTGTATTCTTCCTTTGTCACGCTTCTTCTACCCCGCCCTCCGTAAAATGCAATACACGATCACAGATGGACAGCGCAGCCGGGCGGTGCGTCACGATCACGACCGTTTTATCCGTGAGATCGCGCAGATTCTTAAGCAGCCGCTTTTCCGTTTCCGCGTCCAGCGCGCTGGTGGCCTCGTCCAGCAGCAAAACGGGGCTTCCCGCAAAGATGGCTCTGGCAATTGCCAGCCGCTGCATCTGCCCTTCGGACAGGCCGCTGCCCCGTTCGCCCAATACAGTATCCAGGCCGTTTTCCAGTTCCGAAACAAATTCTTTCGCACAAGCGATTTGCAGCGCCCGCCACAGGCGTTCTTCATCCCGCGTCGCATCCGGTTCGGCAAAGGTGACGATCTCCCGGATGCTGCCGCTCATGAGGATGTTTCCCTGGGGGACATATGCAAAGAGGCGGCGTTGACAGGTGGTCAGCGCCTGACCGTCGATGCACCGTTCTCCGCTGTCCAGCGGATACAGAGAAAGCATCAGCTTCAGCACCGTGGATTTTCCACATCCGCTGTGACCGGTAAAGGCCACAGTTTCACCCTTGCGAATGGACAGATTCAAACCGTCCAGAACAGTGGGCATATCCTCACCGGGATAAGTGAAGCGGGCGTTTCGGAAGCACAGGGAATGAAATTCCTGGTCATAATAACGGCGCATGGTTTCTCTGTCAGCGGCCTGACTGTCCTCTGCGTATGCCTCCGCTTCCATCAGCCTCTCCGCACTAGCGGTCATGGCGTACCAGCGGGGAAGATAGCCGCTGATGTTAGCGAAAGGAGCCTGAATCTGCCCGATCAGCTGCATGACGGCGGTCAGCGTGCCGTAACTCACGGTATCCGTCAAAATCCCATAGGCGCAGTATATAACGCCGAACAGGTACATGCCGTGCATGGCTGCGCCGAAGCCGATGTTGCAGAAATTGGAAAAGCGGTTCTTCCGCATCCGGGCGTCCCGATGCGCCTGCATCTTTTCCGCCGCTTCCCGTGCGGTCTGATCCTCCGCGCCAAAGGCTTTAATGATCATCAGGCTGCCGATGCGCTCCTGGAGGAACACCCGCAGCTTTCCGTCGCTTTCCTGCATGCGCTTATGCAGGCGTTTCAGCACCCTGCGGAAGGCATAGGTCAGCGCCATCAGCAGTAAGCCGCCAGGCAGCAGCACCAGGGCAAAGTTGGCATCCAGCACGATCAGCATCACCAGCGCGGACACCAACCGCACTACCATCCCCGCCAGCCCCGGCAGGATTTCCACATAGCCGTTCGCCACCACTACAGTGTCGTTGGTCAGGCGGTTCAGCCATTCCCCGGAATGCACAGCGCTGACAGCGGCAAAATCCCGCCGGAGGATGTTCTCCGTCAGCCGCTTTTTGAACACGTTTTCCAGCGTGGATTTGCTCAGCTCGTTCAGCCAGCGCACCACGGCCTGCAAAGCCAACTGACCTACCACCAACAGCAGGATCATCCCCACGAAATGCCAGAACTGCCCGCTGTCATGCGCCACAGCGGCATTGACGATATTCCGGAGCAAAAGGGCATAGACTACCCCATAACCGCCCAGCAGCACCTGCGCAGCGGTCAATGCGGCGATCATTCCCTTTTTTCGGCCCGGCACCCGCCAGAGCCAGCGCACCGTTTTATCCCTCATGCCGTCCTCTTTTCAGCAGTCTTGCAGCCCTGATCCTGCATTTCTTCACGAACACCCGCGGGCCGATGGTATGCAGCATAAGGAAGGAATACAGCCGGTATCCGGCTTCCTTTGTGCTGTGCTCCCTGCCGCCGCGCACATAGCCCGTCATCACGCCCAGGATGTCCGCGTCCCGGATGCCGTATTCCATGGCAATACAGTTGTCGCCCAGGATCACATAATCCTCGGGTCGTACCTCCACCACCCGATGCAGCACGTAATCCTTGCCGCGCCTGTACAGCACCACGTCGCCCTTCCTGCAGCGCTCGGGTCCTTTTCTGCACACAGTGAACAGATCCTTGCCCTGGCGCAATAAGGGCAGCATACTCACGCCCACGTTGGTGTAGGTGAGCGTGTCATGCTGCCGCAGATATTCCTCGAAGGAAATGTGGTTATTCATCAATGGCTCCGATTTTTCGCAGCTCCGTCAGCGCTTTGTTCACATCCCGGGCGATGACCTCCTCCGGGGCGTCAAAGCGGGCTTTCATGGCGGTGATGATCTCTTTTTCAGTGGTATCCTGCTTCAGCAGCTCCAGGATCGCGCCCAGCGTCTTATTGCCTTTCACCAGTCCTGCAAAGCCTGCCGCGCCGGTGGGCACCAGCAGGGATTCCGCGCCGGTATCGTGGGTGATGAATTCCTTTTTCAGCTTCATTGTTCATCAGCCTTTCATTCTGTTATAGGAAAGCTCCGCTGCGCTCCTGTCCATATTGCAGCCCAGGCGGAAGAGCTTTACGTTCAGCCTGTCGATCAGCGCCAGGGTTTTTGCCAGCGCCGCGGGATCGGCGGGACGATACGCCTGCTGGAGCAGCATGGGCATCGCTTCCGCTTTGGTAATTTCCCGGATGTGATTCTCTGGCGATCTTTCCAGAATGCAGATGGCTCGCAAAGGGACGGCGATATTGCTGCTCAGATGATGCTTCCCGTCCCAGGGCGTGCCGTACACAGTAGCCGCGCCGTCCGGATGCACCCGGATCAACGGTTTATCATCGTTGACCATGACGGCCCTGCTTCCCATCATTTCCCGCCAAAGCCGCGCATGGGTGCTCTTTCCCGTGCCGCTCTTGGCGGTGAAGATGTACGCCGCCCCCTCCACCGCAATCGCAGAGCCATGAAACAGAAAGGTGTCATATTCCGGCATCTTTTCCGCAATCTTTCGATAGACGGCCAGGGTTTCCAGGTAAGCGTCGGAATAGCCGGGACGATCGGCGCGAGAGCGCTCAAAATCGATGTCTCGCTGATCCGTTGCTATCGCAAAGTTTTCCTGGCCTTCCACGGCGTACCCACCGCAAAGCATATGAACATCTTCATGGAGGGACTTTACGCAGACTGTCACGTCTGCAAACCGATAACAATTCGTCATGCCTTTCTCCAAAGGTAGATGGCAGATCGATTGTTCGGTCTGCCATCTCTTTTTCAAAGATGCGGTCTGGGGTCTTCCGGTAAGACGATAGGGGTGCCACCTCCACTGGCTGTTATGACATCTTCTGTATCAAAGACGATTATATCCAGCTTCAGCTCTTCATATTGTTCCATTGTGGTTCCTCCAAACGTATTATGGCGCTTCCGGTAAAATGATTGGAGCGGGCGCATTGGTAGGCTCGGCTGTGGCAATTGCCGTGGGTGTCTCAGTCGGTGCTGCGGTCGGTGTTGCCGTGGGCTTTTCGGTTGGCACTGCAGTCGGCGGTGCCGTGGGTGTCTCAGTCGGCACCGCGGTCGGCGTTGCCGTGGGTGTCTCAGTCGGAGCTGCAGTCGGCGTTGCCGTAGGCTTCTCTGTTGGTGCTGCAGTCGGTGTTGCCGTGGGTTGCTCCGTTGGCGCTGCGGTTGGCGTTGCCGTGGGCTTTTCCGTTGGCACGGTTGTCGGTGTTGTCGGCTTTTCCGTTGGCACGGTTGTCGGCGTTGCCGTGGGCTTTTCCGTTGGCACTGCGGACGGCGTTGCCGTGGGTGTCTCAGTCGGAGATGCGGTCGGTGTTGCTGTCGGCTTTTCCGTTGGCGCTGCGGTCGGCGTTGCAGTGGGCATCTCCGTTGGCACAGCCGTCGGCGTAGCCGTAGGATTATCGGTTGCTTGGACTGTCACGGAAGGGGGACTGGTAGGATTTTTCTGTGTATTCCCATTGTCTTCCTGTTTCGTCCATCCGCAAAGGCTCAGCAGGAATGCTAATAGAATCAGCAAAATGCGAATCAATGTATTCTGCATGTTGTACCTCGTTCTTTGGAAGAAAGGCAGGCTGGGTTAGAGCCTGCCTTTCCTGTTAGATCTCACCACCTACATCATCACCACTCGCAGTAATAACATCTTCACTATCGAATTCGATGACTTCCATCTCCAGCACTTCGTACTTTTCCATTTTCTAT
The DNA here is from genome assembly GCA_964495965.1 of uncultured Oscillospiraceae bacterium. GTDB lineage: Bacteria > Bacillota > Clostridia > Oscillospirales > Oscillospiraceae > Limivicinus. Next base: position 5,469 of record CAZBXX010000076.1, read on the forward strand.
TCCTCCTTTAATTACATGCCTGTGCATAGTTGTACAGTGCACAAACAATGTTTTTCCATTCATTGCTCGTTGTGGAGCTATTCAATACAGCATACACATACGACATGGGCGAGATGGTGATCGTGCAATCACCGGCTATGATTGTGTGACTATCCGCTAGCTGATTGGCAAAGATATTATCGATCGTAACCATATATCTGCTGCTCGATTTTGTCGGCGTCACCATATTGCCATCCACTGTTACCGTATCGATCGTTTGCCCGCTCACAGGCGTGATATAAGCCGTCAGCTTAATTGTTGCGCCAAATGTCACCTGTTGATTAACCTTTTGAACAGTACTCGATCCTTCTGTCCATGTCAGGGCTTTGGGCTCCGCCGCGCTCTTGACCGTATCATAATCATAGCTGCCTGTCACGAAGGTGGTCATTTCGGCGTAGTCTTTGCCGATCGTCCAGCCGTTCTGCTGGGAAAGGTAAATCTGAGCGTAGTGGCCGTAATCCGCCAAGGACTTCACAATACTCAGGTTCTTGCCCGTAAATCCACCCTCATTCATCGCCCAATCAAGATAATCCTTCAAAGAGTAGGGATCCCCGACAACGGTTTTCTCTTCTTCGTTCTCGGTGTAGTGGAAAGTAGGCGTGATCGGCTCTGCCATCTGAATGGAACTCAGATAGACCGTGAAAACATAGCGCACACCGTCGCTATCCCGGCTGAGGTCAGACAGAGTGTACTGCGCTGGGTTGCGGTTCAGCTTATCGCCTTCGATGGTGATATAACTCTCCGGATAATCCTCTGCCGTTTTGCCTTCCGGCAGCTTCAGCTTGAAAATCAGGCCGATTTCGCCGGTCAGTTCTACCTGATGCCCAACAAATACCGGCTCCTGCACTTCCTCCCACACCGCCTTCAGCGTGATATCCGCTGTGATGGCGGTGTTCTCGAAGTCAAACGCAGCATCTGCCAGGGTGCCCTGGTCAGCATCCGTCACCTGATACCAGCCCTTGAAAGTAAACCCATCTTTTGTAGGCGGCGTTTCCGGTTCGGTAGCCGTCTGCCCGGTAACGACGGTTTGCGCTTTCACTGTGCTGCCTCCGTCGCTGTCAAATGTCACGGTGAATTCTTCCTTCTTCTGCAGGATCAGTTCACCTGTATCATCGTCTACAACCACATCGTAGCCCGGGTGATCGCTGCTGAAGTATTGCAAATATGCAGAATTTGCGCCGTTGGTAAACACCGCTTCCTTCTTCGCGACGACCACACCGATGGATGTGCCCTCCGAAAGATTGGACACATTGATGATTCCGCCGCGCCCCATGGACACGTTGTTCGTCGCTTCACCTTTGTTATTACTGGTGATGGAAACGCTGCCGGAAACAGCAAAGGTGCCGTTTATCAGCAGGTAAACGCCGCCGCCTTCCATCTGGGAGGTGTTGCCGGTGATGGACCCGCCGTTCATTGTAAAGCTGGCGGTGCCCACATACACGCCGCCGCCCTTGCCGTTGTTGCCGGTGCCGGAGGCATTGTTGCCGGTGATGGTGCCGCCGTTCATGACAAGGCTGGCTTTGGGATCCAGATAGATACCGCCGCCCTGGCCGGTCGTGTTGCCGCCGGTGATGGTGCCGCCGCCTTTGCTGTCTGTGATCTCAAGGCTGCCGTACACAATGACCGCGCTGCCGGTGTAAACAGGCGATGCGAGGTCCCTGTTGATGGTATAGCCGTTCATATCGATCGTAACATCCGCACTGCTGGGGATGGTCAGCGCGGTATCATCACTCGTCGCGGTGACGTCGTTTTCCAGCACGATGTCAGATGCGCCGTCAAGGATCATCGCCTGCAGCGTGTTCCAGGTCATCTTCTGATGGTCGTCTGTGTAGGTCACGCCCTCGTAGGTGGCCGTGGCACGGTAGTAGCTCGTTCCTTCGATCCTCTCCAGCGTCTGTGCCTGCACAGTGACGGGATTTTCACCTTCGTGATGATCACACACCAGCGTCACGGTAGCAGTCCATGTCCCATCAGTCTCAGTCCAGGTCCATTCCTTCGCGGAATACTGGTGGACCGGGATGAAGGTCGGCTCGATCTCCACCTCACAGTCAGGCATCACGAAGCTGGAAAGATCTTCCGCGACCGCGACCTTCTGTTGTGAACCGTCCTTCTTATAGACATCAATCGATGCCAGCTTCCAGCCCTCCGGATTGTCGGCTGACAGCTTCATCTGAACCGTTTCACCTGCGGCTGCCCTGCCCTCCGGCACGGTCTCCAGGCGATTGTCTCTGGTCATATCCCAGTTGAAGCCGATGGGGTAGGTTGTCACCCATTTGGCAATGAAGAAGGCCTCTTCCTGCATGACATTGGGGATCGTTGTGCCCGGCTTGAGCACTTCCTCACCGTAATAGCCGGAGAGCTCCGGGTCCTCGTTCTCGTAGAACATCCGCCAGCCCTCGAAACGATCCCCCTCGGTTTTCGGCTCGAATTCGCATTCGGGGAGCACAAAATCTGCATGATAGGGAATCACAATTTCGGTCCAGAGGTCCGTCTCAGCTCCGGTAGTGTCGCTGTAGGCCATGAGGGTGACTGTGCACGTCCGGCTGTCCACAACAGGGGGCTCCTCAGGAGGGATATACTCATATCCGCACTTCTCGCAGGTCTGCGGGGAGCCGGAGAAGGTGTGCGCTTCCTCTCCGGTCGTCTTGCAGTATTTGCAGTGCCAGATATGGCCAACGTCCGCCTGCGCCTGAAGTGTATAGGTCCATTCGCCGGAGTGATCGCAGGGGCTGATTTCAACATACCGATAGCTGCGGCATGCGCTGACCCGGCTGCTGGCATTCTGAAGGGTGCTGTCCGCGATAACCTTCATGTCATTGCCAAGATTCAGCGTGCCATCTTTTGAACCGGCCTGTCCATGGCCGATCGCTTTGACTTTGGCTTTGGTTTTCACCACACCGCCGGTGATGGAAATGGTCCCTTTGCAATTATTGACAGCACCGATCGCAGATTCATAGGTGCTTTTAACGTTGACTGTACCGCCGGTGATGGTTATTGTGCCTTCAAAATTAGTCCCGCCGATACCGACTCCTTCCGTGCTGTCTGCGTCAACCATCCCGCCGGATATGGTGATCGTGCCTTTGAAAGTGGTCTTGCAACTGCCGCCGATTGCCGCACCGAACGAAGCTAAGGCACTGACGGTGCCGCCAGCAATCGTGATGCTGCCATTTTCTCCAGCATAACCGGTGCCGATCGCCGCTCCGAGTCCGTAGCAGTCGCTCAGCCATGTATTCGCTTCCACATAACCGCCATCGATCAGGATCGTACCGGCATTGCCTTTGTTCCCGCCGCCGATGCCTGCGCCACCTTCTAACCCTTCCGAATCGCTAGGGTTCAGTTGATAATCATTTTTATCGTACTTGACTCTGGTGTAAGCGCCGTATGCATACACTGCGCCGCCGTGGATCGTGACGGTGCCGCCGGCGCCGCGCTCACCGCCGCCGATTGCCGCGCCTTTGAAACCGGCTTCTGCAATCACGTTACCGGCGGAAATGGTGATGCTGCCGCCTGTGCCGTCTTCTCCGCCGCCAATGCCTGCGCCCTGATCACCGCCGGTGGCATTTACGGTACCGCCGCTGATAGAAATATCTCCGCCGGTGCCGCCTTCGCCGCCGCCGATGCCTGCGCCGTCATGGCCGCCCTGGGCGGTCACCTCGCCGCCATAGATGCGGATGATACCGCCGCCGCGGTCTTCGCCCCCGCCGATGCCGGCTGAGTACTTGCCGCCGGTGGCGTTGACCACGCCGCCGTAGATGCTGATGACGCCGCAGTCTGAGTCTGAATTCTGCTGGCCTTTGCCGATACCGGCGCCGCTGGAACCGCCCTGGGCAGTCACATTGCCGCCATAGATGGTGATGTTGCCGTAACCGCTCGAGTGGTTGCCGCCGCCGATACCTGCCGCGTTGGTTCTGCCCTCCGCATGCTCGGTGTGTGCTTCCGTCTCCTCTGCCAGGGCCGATGCCGGCAGCATGGAAAACACCATCACCGCGCACAGCAGCATGGCCAGAAAGCGCCTTGGGTTCTGTTTCTTCATCATCATATCTTTATCCCTCCTGAAGGGGTATTATTTCTTTTTTAACAGCAAAAGGCCGCCGGGTAAGATGCATGATGCCTCTCCCGACAGCCTTTGGAGTTTATATGGATATGAAAAAGGGCGCAGTTATGCCCTGCTTGCTTGCTTGCTTGCTTGCTTAAGCGTAGCAGCCTGCGGCATCCCTGTCAACTCCTTTTCTTAAAACTCTTTAGATTATTATATATAATCCTGATGTGGTTTGCAAGAAGAATTTTATGGAAACCGGAATTGCCCCGATGCCGCTGCTCCGGCGTTACTGTGTCTGACGGTGCTGCCCGCGGGACCGTTTTGTCTTTGCCTCCAGCAAAAGCCTGGCTGCGTCCTCCAGCCCATGATAGTTGAGCCACATGATGATGCGCCGGTTGCGGCTCTCCTCCCTGTAGCTCCGGCAGTGTGAGAGCCTGGGGATAACCCGCTGCACATAGCGCCGCATGATGCCGATCACTTCCTTTTTTTCCGGGGAACGGTGCAGACTGACGCGCTTGATGGACTCAAGCAGAACGTGGTTGATCAGCAGGAATTCGATCTCGTCTCTCCGCTCGGAGCCGAACGCTTCGATCAGGCTGTCCATCACTTTGAGCATGTCGAGATTTTTACGGGAATTCTGATTGCGCATCGTCGAGGTGTTGCCGGAGCGGTAGTAATACAGCGCCTCCGGGAGAAAGACGGTTTTCCTGGAGCGCAGCAGCGCCGGGGCGGAATAGCCCAGGTCTTCATACCAGACCCCCTCAGGAAAACGGAGCCCCTCCACGCAGGTGCGGCGGAACAGCTTGTTCCAGACCGAGCCGGCAGAAGCGAGAGGATGATCCTGCGGGCAGGCCTTTTCGTAGGTCTTTTCCGTGTCCGTCACACGCCAGCAGTCACACACGGCGATGTCCGCCTGCTCGCGCTCGATCAGGCCCAGGAGTGAGGAGAACATATTATCTTCCATCCAGTCATCACTATCGGCAAAGCCGATGAACTCTCCCCGCGCACACCCGAGGGCAATGTTGCGGGCTTTCCCCTGTCCCCCGTTCGGCACATCAAACACGCGCACGACAGCCGGAAAGCGTTTTTCATACTCCCGAAGGAGGGCAAGGGAGCCGTCCTTTGAGCCGTCATTGACGAAGAGGATCTCCATATCCTCTACATTCTGCCGCAAAAGGGCATCGGCACAGCGCGGGAGATAGCTCTCGGCGTTGTATACCGGCACGATGATGCTGAGCTTCATGCGGTTTGCTCCTTTCGCGGCAGCGCCGTTGCCTGCCAGACCATCGCCGCCACAACGGCGAAATAGATGGAGGCATTCGGCCGGCGGAGCATCGCGCCTGAGAAGTACCCCAGGCCGAGCTGCAGCGTATAGCACAGCAGCAGCATGAAGTTGCGCACTGTGAGCGTCCCTTTGAAATCACGGATCAGCAGGCGCAGGATGCGCAGATACAGCAGCAGCGCTGCGAGCACATAGGCGGCAAAACCGAACCGGCCGTAATAGTAATACACCGCCTGCCAGTCGTTTTCCAGGTCTTCATAGTCATTCTTCAGCAGGCCGAATTCAAAGCCAAACAGGCGCGTCAGGGCATCGCTGTCTTCAAACAGGAAACGGGCATGTAGGCGCTTCATGTTGCGCGTATCGCCCAGCAGCTTCCCGCTGACAGAACCGTTGAGGGCATGGATGACGCGGTCTACATCATTGCCTTCGCGCAGTGTGGGCACCGTGCTGTCGATAAAACGGATATAATAGGTGGTCAGGCGCTCGTGCACCTCCGGGATGGTGAGTTTTTCCTCCAGCGAGAGGCTGTAGATCGCTGTGGCAGCACCGGTTGCTCTCGATGACCCAGCCTGAGATGCCCAGCTTTTCGATGGTATAGGTGTAGGTAAAAGTCCTTGTAGCGGCAGAGAGGACGATGACGGCCCCCGTGAGCACGGCGCTGATGCCGATGCCCTTCAGGATCTGCCCTTCGATGCTGCCGCTTTTATCCTCCCCGTACAGGCAGCAGAAGCAGATCGCCATGACCGGCATATACACCACCCTTAAACACAGGGGACGGTTCTTTGTGTTGACGTAGGTTCTCTGTTGTGTTAAACTCT
>CAZBXX010000077.1:0-11517 GCA_964495965.1 uncultured Oscillospiraceae bacterium
GGTGGAGAGGACCACGGTGTCCACGCGCACGGGCCTGCGCTCCTCATCGTACTCGACCGTGACCTGGGTCTTGCCGTCCGGCCGGAGATAATCCAGAAAGCCCTCTTTGCGCACCTGGGTCAGGCGCTTTGCCATCCGGTGGGCAAGGGAGATGGCCAGCGGCATCAGTTCCGGCGTCTCATCGCAGGCATAGCCGAACATCATGCCCTGGTCGCCGGCGCCGCCGACCTCGTCATTGGTGCCGAGGGCGATGTCGCCGGACTGCTCGTCGATGTTCATGATGATGCCGCAGGTGTCGCAGTCGAAGCCGTACTTGGCGCGGTCATAGCCGATCTCCCGGATTACCTCCCGGGCAATTCTCGGGATGTCCACATAGCAGGTGGTGCTGATCTCGCCCATGATGTGGATGAGGCCCGTAGAGGCCGTGGTCTCGCAGGCGACGCGGCCGTTGGGGTCTTTCGCCAGAATGGCGTCCAGAACGGCGTCGGAGATCTGGTCGCAGATCTTGTCCGGATGCCCTTCGGTAACGGATTCGGAAGTGAAGAAATAATGGCTCATGATGGATGTCCTTTCCTGATCGTATGATTCTGCCTGTCGTGAGCGGGAATGATAAAAGCACCCCGGATTCTCCGGGGTGCTCAAAACATGCCTGGTTATCAGCCTCATCTTTCGTCTCACCGCCGGATTTGGCACCTTGCACTGTCGCAGGTTGCCGGGCTTCACAGGGCCGTTCCCTCCACCGCTCTTGATAAGGTGTTCAGTTGTAAACCGTATTATACCAGTTCTGCGCCGCTTGTCAACCGGTTTTTTCCGGCGGCAGGGACATTGCTTCTCCCGGTGGCAAAAGCGTTACATCAGCGGCGCCACAAACTTCAGGATGCTGCCCATGACGCGGTACCAGGGTTTCTCCTTCTTCACGGTTTCGGGCGTCACCTCGCGGCACTCCGCAAGCGTCGCCCGGAAGTCCTGCTCAATGGCCGGGATGCAGTCCGTCCGGTACAGATACGCCCCGCATTCAAAGTGGTGGTACAGGCTGCGGTAATCCAGGTTGATGGTGCCCACCACCGCCTTTTCATCGTCGCTTACCATCACTTTCGCATGGACGAAACCGGGCGTGTACTCATAAAGCTTCACCCCGGCGCGCAGAAGATCCCGGTAATGGGACTTTGCCAGCGCATAGGCCATCTTCTTGTCCGGGATGCCGGGCAGGATGATTCTGACATCCACACCCCGCTCCGCCGCGTAGCACAGCGCCGTCTGCAGTTCTCCGTCCAGGATCAGATAGGGCGTCATGATGTGCACATAGTCCGTTGCCCGGTACAGAATGTCCATGTAGACGTTTTCTCCCACTTTTTCGCCGTCCAGAGGGCAGTCACTGAAGGGGATCACGGTTCCGGACGGCGAGGCGGCAGACAGCGGCGCGGCGTCCGCCTGCACGGCCTTCAGCAACTGCACATCCCGCATCAGGGTGCTGAGGCCCGCCGCGGCGTCATCCGGCTTTTCGTGCTTTCCGGCCGGCTCCCCGGCAGGCTGCGCCTTCCCCTTCTTTTCTTGCTTCTCACCCACGTTCCACATCTGCAGAAACATCAGGGTAAAGCTCCGGGCTGCCGCGCCTTCCACACGGATGGCGGTATCCTTCCAGTGGCCGAAGCGCTCCACGCGGTTAATGTACTCGTCCGCCAGGTTCACCCCGCCGGTGTAGGCAACCCTCCCGTCGACGGAGAGGATCTTCCGGTGATCCCGGTAATTGTAGTAGGAGGACAGCACCGGCCTGATGGGCGCAAAGGCCTTTGCCCGGATGCCTTCCTTTTCCAGAAGCTTCCAGTAGTCCGCCGGCAGCTGGAAGAGTTCGCACATGCCGTCGTACATCACGCGCACATCCACGCCCTGCCGGGCCTTCTCCGTCAGGATCTCCAGGATTCTGCCCCACATGTAGCCTTCTTCCACGATGAAGTACTCCAGGAAGATGAACTTCTCCGCCGCCTGCAGATCCTTCAGCATGGCTTCAAACTTTTTTTCGCCGCTGGGGAAGTAGGTCACCGCGCTGTCACGGTACGCAGGGAAGCACCCGCTTCGGTTCAGGTAGCGGACCAGGTCCTCCGTCCCCTTCTTTTCCGCCTCCAGGCTCTCCAGGACTCCTTCCGGCTGCGGCAGGGCGTCCCGCGTGGCCTCGATATTCCTGGCTACCGCGGCCTGAAGCATCCGGTGCCCCACATTACTCTGTGTAAAGGCGAAAAAAATCGTGCCGGGTACCGGGAGAATCGCAATCAGGAACATCCAGGTCAGCTTGGCAGAGGAGTCCATTGTCATGTTGAACAGATAAATGACCATCACGGTCGTAAACAGGCCCTGAATCGCCGCCGCCCAGGCGGCCAGACGCCGGTTCAGCCAGAGATAGAAAACCGACATCAGCAGCACCTGCAGGAGAATCAGCAGAATAAAGATCAGGAATCGGCTGAAAATCAGGTGGCGGATACCGGTTTTATAGGGCTTTGCCAGGCGCAGGATGTTTTCGTGCTCTCCGGGGCGTCCTTCTTCCCTTTCGTCCATCAGGAATCACCGTTTTCTTCTGTTTTCGTTTCCGGTTTCCCTGCGGCGGCGCTGTCCGCAGGCGTTCCCCCTTCCGGCTGCCGCGCGCCCGTCCCGTCCGCGGCCTTCGCCAGACGGAAGGCAAACAGCACCGTCAGCAGCCCCAGCGCAATGGCGGTTGCCACAATGGCAGCCTCAAAGCTGAAGGGCAGAACGCTGCGCAGCAGGAAGACCAGCGTCAGCGCCCCGATGTCGGTCAGGGTCCGGATGAGGTTCCCCGTCATGACGGCGTTGGCAGTCCCTTTTGTAAGAAAAGCTCTGGTAATCCGTGCGTTCAGCCAGGCAATCAGCGCGCCCCACAGCAGCCCGGCCACTGCACCGATGACAACATTCATAATCCACTGTCCTTTTCTCCAGATTATTTTGTACATGATACCATTCTTTCCGGAAAAACACAAGGAGCTCTTGACTTTAGCACCAAAAAGTGCTAAAGTGCGAAACAGTTTCAGACAGGGGGCATTTTCCCGATGAATACCTTCCGCTTTGCAGCCGCATACGCCTACCGCTATTACTTTGAGGTAAAGTAATAGGAGTTTGTGCTGCAGAGATCCCGGTTTCGCAAATTCAAAGCCGCACGGACTTCCCGGGCGGCTTTTTTGTATGCCTTCCGCCTGAACAATCAATGCGCTCCGGCTTTCCGAATGCCGGAGACGAAAACGGAGGAAATGAAAATGAAAAAGATCCTTGCCATCCTTTGCGCACTCTGTATGGTCTTTGCCCTGTGCGCCTGCGGCCAGAGTGCGGCGCCCGCCGCGCCCGCTGCTGAGCCGGCAGCCGAAACCGCCGAAGCCGTTACCTTCAACGTCGGCATCTGCCAGCTGGTTCAGCACCCCGCGCTGGACGCCGCCACCCAGGGCTTCAAAGATGCCCTGACGGAAGCGCTCGGCAGTTCTGTCACCTTCCAGGAGCAGAATGCTTCCGGTGACTCCGCCACCTGCTCCGTGATCTGCAACCAGTTTGTCTCGGACGAGGTCAACCTGATTATGGCCAACGCGACCCCGGCGCTGCTGGCTGCCCAGTCCGCCACCAACGCGATCCCCATTCTCGGCACTTCGGTCACCGACTACGCCAGCGCCCTGGGCATCGAGCTGGTGAACGGCGCCACCGGCACCAACATTTCCGGCACCAGCGACGGCGTGCCCGCCCAGGCCCAGGCGGAGCTGCTGCAGCAGGTATTCCCCGATGCCGCGACCGTTGGCCTGCTCTACTGCTCCGGCGAGCCCAACTCCAAGTTCCAGGCTGACGAGATCCGCCCGATTCTGGAGGGCATGGGCTATACCGTTACCGACTTTACCTTCACCGACTCCAACGACGTTGCACAGCAGGCCGCTTCCGCCTGTGACGACAGCGATGTGCTGTACATTCCCACCGACAATACCGCCGCATCCAATGCGGAGCTCATCAACAGCGTCTGCCTGGAGAAGAAGACCCCCGTTGTCGCAGGTGAAGAAAACCTCTGTGCCGGCTGCGGCTGCGTCACGCTCTCCATTGACTACTACGATCTGGGCGTTGTAACCGGCCAGATGGCGGCCAAAATTCTTTCCGAGGGTGCGGACGTCTCCGCCATGGAGATTCAGTATGCGCCCTTCACCGGCAAGTACAACGCTGCCAACTGCGAGGCCCAGTCCGTCGCTGTCCCCGAAGGCTTTGAGGCCATCGAGGGCTGACTGATCTGAGCGCATCCGGCCGCGCGGATCCCTGCGCGGCCGGAAGACATTCTCTTTCTTGAAGGAGACCATTTCGTGGCTGCATATTTTTCTTCTCTGAGTCTGCTGAAGCTGGTCCGGAACCTGCCCGGCGGCGTTTCGCAGGGCCTGATCTGGGGCATCATGGCGCTGGGCATCTATGTGACCTTCCGCCTGCTGGACGTGGCCGACCTGACCGTTGACGGCTCCTTTACCACCGGCGGCGCCGTCACCGTAATGCTGATCCTGGCCGGATGGCCGGCGTGGGCCGCCCTGCTGGTTGCCGTTCTGGTGGGCATGCTGGCGGGCCTGTGCACCGGGCTGCTGCACACCAGATTCGGCATTCCCGCGATTCTCTCCGGGATCCTGACGCAGTTTGCGCTCTATTCCATCAATCTGCGCATCATGGGCATGGCGGCCAACAAGGCCGTCAGCGTGGACAAATACCATCTGGTCCTCAGCTCGCGCAATGTGCCCATGGCGATCCTGACGGCTGCCGTCATCTCCGTTGCGCTGGTGTCGGTGTTTTACTGGTACTTCGGCACTGAGCAGGGTTCCGCCCTGCGCGCCACCGGCAACAATCCCGCCATGAGCCGTGCTCTCGGCATCAACATCGACCATATGAAGGTGCTGGGCCTTTCGCTTTCCAACGGCGTGGTCGCGCTCGCCGGCGGGCTGATGAGCCAGTATCAGGGCTTTGCCGATATCAACATGGGCCGCGGAGCCATCGTCATCGGGCTTGCCGCCGTCATCATCGGCGAGGTCATCGGCAGCGCACTTCTCAAAAAGTATATTAACTTCTGGTTCACGCTGCTCTTTACCGTGATCGGGGGCATCCTGTACTACGTTGTGATTGTTGTGGTGCTGTGGCTGCGCCTCAACTCCAACGATCTGAAGCTCTTCACGGCCATTGTGGTGGCGCTGTTCCTGGCGGTGCCGTACCTGCGCGAAAAGCGCATCAGCTCCTTTGCCAAATTCAAACGGAAGGGGGCGAAGAGCGATGCTTGACCTCAGAGAAATCAGCAAGACCTTCAACCCCGGCACCATCAACGAAAAGCTTGCGCTGCACAAGCTCTCCCTGCATATAGACCCCGGCGACTTTGTCACCGTTATCGGCGGAAACGGTGCGGGCAAATCCACCATGCTCAACGCCATCGCGGGCGTATGGCCGGTGGACGAGGGCCGCATCATTCTGGACGGGAATGACGTCACCGCCCTGCCCGAGCATAAGCGGGCATGGCTCATCGGCCGAGTGTTTCAGGACCCCATGATGGGCACCGCCCCGAACATGCAGCTGGAGGAGAACCTTGCCCTGGCAAGGCGGCGCGGAGAAAAGCGCGGGCTGCGCTGGCAGATTACCAAAGAAGAGCGGGAAGAGTACCGCGAGCGCCTGCACGCCCTGGGCCTGGGCCTGGAAGACCGGCTGACGGCCAAGGTGGGCCTGCTCTCCGGCGGGCAGCGGCAGGCCGTCACGCTGCTGATGGCCTCGCTGAAGCAGCCTAAGCTCCTGCTGCTGGACGAGCATACCGCCGCCCTCGACCCCGCCACCGCGGCAAAGGTGCTGGAGCTCTCCGACCGCATTGTGGAGGAGAACCGCCTCACAACCCTGATGATCACCCATAATATGAAGGATGCCATCCGCCACGGAAACCGCCTGATCATGATGAACGAGGGTGAAATCATCCTCGACGTCCGCGGAGAGGAAAAACAGCACCTGACAAAGCACGAGCTGGTGGAGAAGTTCAACGCGCTCTCCGCACAGCCGCTGGAGAACGATGCCGTGCTGCTGTCCTGAGGCGCGCATCTCCGTCTGTTCATCCGGCGCCCTGCGCCGTACCCTGATCTCTTCACACACAGCGAAAGAACCCGGCAGACTGCTCCAAAGCGGAGCGCTGCCGGGTTCTTTCACTGCTGCGCATCTTGCTGCTGCAGATAGCCTTTCAACCAGAGGACGGCCTGCCGGTAGCCCTCAAAGCCCAGACCCATAAAGGTCTTCAGGCAGGCCATGCCGGGGTATGAGATCTGCCGGAAGCTCTCCCTGCTGCTCACGTCGCTCAGGTGCACCTCCACCGCTGGAATGGCCACCGCCTTCAGGGCGTCCAGAACGGCGATGCTGGTGTGGGTATAGGCGGCGGGGTTGATGACGATGCCGTCCGCCTCTCCGTATGCGGCCTGAATCCGGTCCACAATCGCCCCTTCGTGGTTGGACTGAAAGAGCGACGCTTCAATCCCCGCTTCCGCGCAGCAGTCCCGGATATACTTCTCCAGCGCGGCAAAGTCCCGTCTGCCATAAATGTCCGGCTCGCGGATGCCCAGCATGTTCAGATTCGGGCCGTTGATGATCAGGAACTTCATTCTGCCGCCTCCCGTTCCGTTTTTTCCGTCAGCGCGGCGAGAATGGCCTCAGCCGTTTCTTCCGGTGTGCCGTCGTTGCTGACCGTGACGTCGGCAAAGCGGGCATACATCGGCCCGCGCACCGCCGCCATCTGTTTCAGGTCCGCATTCAGGGAGAGCGGCCTCCCCTCGCGGGCAAGCTTTTCCACATCCCGGGTAATGCGGACGATCACGCCGTTCTGGTGCAGAAGCGGATAATTCTCTTCCCGCGTCACACAGCCGCCGCCGGTGGAGAGTACCAGGCCGGAACGCTTGCCCAGCTCCCGGAGAAGCTCCGTCTCGCGCCGGCGGAAGCCCTCTTCTCCTTCCGTTCTGAAAATCTCCGGAATGCTTTTTCCCGCCGCGCGTTCCAGCTCCGCATCCGCCTCCACGCAGGGGCGGTTCAGTTTTTCCGCCAGAAGACGGGCAAGCGTGGTCTTGCCGGCGCCGGGCATCCCGATCAGGATCAGGTTCTGCATCTCAAAACGGAGCATATCGAGAATGCGCTCGAGCTCGGACGCCGGGATCTGCTTCCCCTGGAATAGCTCCGACGCCCGGATTCCCTGCCCCACCAGCATCCGCAGGCCGCCCTCGCAGGGGATGCCAAGCTCCTCCGCCTGCAGCAGCAGCGCCGTGCGGGCCGGATTGTAGACCACATCCAGCACGGCCTCCAGCGTCGGGAAGCGCGCCAGATCCAGCATCTTTTCCCCGTTTTTCGGATACATGCCCACCGGGGTGGTGTTCACCGCAAGGGCGGCGTCCGCATGAAGGGCCGCCACGTTTTCATAGTTTACCGCGCCGCTGCGCGATACCGTGACCACATCCGCCCCGCGCTGCCGCAGCACGGCGCACACCGTGGCCGAGGCGCCACCCGTCCCGAGCACGAGGGCCTTTCTGCCTTCCGGAGAGAAGCCTGCCGCCTCCAGCAGCTTTTCAAAGCCGTAAGCATCGGTGTTGTCGCCGAAGATTCTGCCGTCTGCCCTGCGCAGCAGCGTGTTCACGCTGCCGATGGCGCGGGCCGTGCCGGAGAGCTCGTCGCAGAACGGAATCACCGTTTTCTTGTAGGGGATGGTGACATTCAGCCCGTCCCAGCTGCCGCGGCGGACAAAGTCCTCCACCTCATCCGGGGCCTTCTCCGCCAGCAGATATTCATAGTCTCCCAGCTCCGCATGGATCCGGGGGGAATAGCTGTGGCCCAGTTTTTCCCCAAGCAGTCCGCAGTGCAACATCAGATCACCTCGCTGTAGCTGCCCAGATACTCGTACTCCTCGCAGAGGTCGCCCAGCTCGCCCATGAGCTGAATGAAGCGGGGCGAGTAGACCGAGGTGTCCAGGTCAAAGTAGAAGCGGTACTCCCAGCTGCGGCCGGGAATGGGCCGGCTTTCGAGCTTGTGCATGTTGATGCCCAGCGCGTAGAAGCGCGCCAGAACGTTATACAGCGTGCCCGGCTCGTCCCGGATGACCATCATGAGGCTGGTGTGGTCCGCTCCCGGATAAATCTCAAGGCTGTTGGAGATGCAGAAGAAACGGGTATAGTTATCGTCCGAGTCCTGCACCGACGCCATCAGGTTTTCCAGCCCGTAGAGTCGCGCGCAGTCCCGCGAGGAAAGCGCCGCCACGCCGGGTTCCGTCGATTCCGCCACCATTTTTGCCGCAACCGCGGTGTTTTCACAGGGGATGATCTTGGCGTCCGGAAACTGCTGCAGAAAGGCGGAGCACTGGCTCAGCGCCTGGCTGTGGGAATAGATCTCGCGGATGTCCTCCACCCTGGTCCCCGGCCGGACCAGCAGATTGTGGTCCACCTTCAGCCGCACCGAGCGCACGATGCGGAATTTATGCTTTACCATAAGATCGTACACCGCGTTCACCGTACCCGCGGTGCTGTTCTCCACCGGGATCACGCCGTAGCGGCAGAAGCCCTTCTCCACCGCGGAAAAGACGGCGTCAAAGGTGGAGAAGTAGAAAATGCTCGGCCGGGAGAAGATTTTCTCGCTGGCGAGGCCGGAATAGGCGCCCTCCACGCCCTGGCAGGCGACAACAGCCTTCTCGGGGAAGAGCTGGGGCGTGTTCTCCAGGGCCGAGGCAATGGCCGCCGTTTCCGCGTTCTCCCGGCGGAGAATGCGGTTCTGCCTGCTGCGGGAGAGCTCCAGCAGCATGGAAAACAGCATGAAGCTGTATTCCGCCAGGTCTTCCGGGCTCTGCGCCTCCACCTGCCGGAGCTTCTCCTTCTCCCGCCGGAGGTCCAGCACTGGGAGATTCTTTTCCTGCTTCCAGAGCGCGATCTCCGTGGCGATGTTCATGCGCTCGGCAAAGAGCTGGAGGATCTGCCCGTCAATGGCGTCCAGCTGCTTCCGGTAATCGCTTAATTCCATGTGTTCATCCCTCCAGAATCAGATCGCCTGCAGCAAGGGCAGCCACGGCTTCCACCACCGGGACCGCGCGCGGGACGATGCAGGGGTCGTGCCGCCCGCCGACGCGCAGGGCTTCCGGCTGCATGGTCTCCAGGTTCACTGTCTTCTGTTCGGCCGCGATGGACGGCGTGGGCTTGACCGCCACGCGGAAGACCAGCGGCATGCCCGTTGTGATCCCGCCGAGGACGCCGCCGGCATGGTTGGTTTCCGTCACAATGCGCCCGTCTTCGACGGTAAAGGCATCGTTGTTCCCACTGCCGCGCATGGCGGCCGACGCGAATCCGCTGCCGAACTCAATGCCCCTGACGGCCGGGATGGCAAACACCAGCTGGGCAATACGGTTTTCAACGCCGTCAAACATCGGCGCGCCCAGGCCGCCCGGCAGGCCCTGCACCACACATTCAATCACCCCGCCGACCGAATCGCCCTCCGCCCGCGCTGCGGCAATGGCCGCCTGCATCCGCTGGCCCGCCTCGTCCGAAACGGCCGGGAACGCCTTCTCCGCCACGGATGCGGCAAAAACGGCATCATCCGTGACACCGGCAATGCTGCGGATGCGGGCATACACCCGCACTCCCCTGGCTTCCAGCATCTGCATCAGGATGCCGCCGGCAACGCACAGCGGCGCCGTCATCCTGCCGGAGAAGTGGCCTCCGCCCGCGGCGTCCTGAAACCCGCCGTAGCGGAGCTGTGCGGTGTAATCCGCATGCCCGGGCCGCGGGCGACTGCGAAGCGCGTCGTAATCGCCGCTGCGGGTATTGCGGTTGCGTATAATGGCCGTCAGGGGCGCGCCGCAGGTTTTTCCGTCCTTCAGGCCGCAGAGAAATTCCGGCAGGTCCTCTTCCCGGCGCGGCGTTGACCAGTCATTCCGGCCGGGGGCGCGGCGGTCCAGAAACCGCTGCAGTGCTTCCGTATCCACCGGGATTCCTGCCGGAAGGCCGTCCAGCGTCATGCCGATCGCTTCGGCATGGCTCTGGCCGAAGACGGACAGCCGCAACACGGCTCCGTGATAAAAGCTGCTCATTCTGCTGCACCTCCCCCGTGATTTCCCTCAGGCTCCCGGCTTCCGTCTCCCGCAGGGAGCGCTGTCCGGGCAAGCCCCTCAAAGTCCCGCCAGAAGGCGGGATACGACTTTCTGACGCAGTCCGTCCCCCGCAGCAGCACCGGCTGCCTGCAGAGGCAGGCCGCAACTGCGGCGCTCATGGCGATGCGGTGATCGTTATGGGCGTCCGCAGTGCCGCCCGCGAGGCTGCCACTCCCGCAGATCTGCAGGCCGTCCGGCAATTCCCGCACCTCGCCGCCCAGGCTGCGGATCAGCTCCGCCGCCGTCTGCAGCCGGTCCGATTCCTTCAGCCGCAGCCGGGCCGCGCCGGTGATGACGGAGCATCCCTCCGCCGCGCAGCAGAGCACGGCAAGCACCGGCACCAGGTCCGGAATGCCGGAGGCGTCCACCTGCAGAGGGCGGCATTCCTGCCGCCGCACTATAACGGCAGCGTCCTCTTCCGTCACATTGGCGCCGAAGCTGCGCAGCAGGGTGAGCATCTCCCGGTCGCCCTGGGCGGAATCCCGCCGGAGCCCCTCCACCCGGACACCCTGCCGGGAAAGCGCGCCCGCCGCCAGGAAGAAGGCGGCGTTGGACCAGTCCCCTTCCACGGTAACCGGATCCGGCAGCTGCGGCAGCTGCCCGCCGGGGATGCGCCAGCCGGAGGCGTCCTGCGCTTCCAGCACCACCCCGGCCTGCTTCAGCGCCTGCTCCGTCAGGCGGATATAGGCGGCGGATTCCAACCTGCCCTGAACGCGCAGCGTGCTGCCGCCTTCCGCCAGCGGAAGCGCCATCAGCAGCCCGGAAAAGAACTGGGAAGAAACATTGCCCGGCAGGCTGTACGTCCCGCTTTCCAGTTTCCCGGAGCAGAGAATGCGCCGGCCTTCCCGGGTGATGTGCATGCCATGCTCCCGCAGGGCCGCGTCCAGCGGGGCAAGTGGGCGCTCGGCGAGGCGGCCTTCCGTTTCAAACACCGCCTCTCTGCCCAGCACACCGACAAGCGGCAGCAGAAAGCGCAGCGTGGAGCCGCTCTCGCCGGCATGCAGCACCGGCAGCGGAAGAGATTCCGCCTTCTCCGGCGCCGCTGCGTTTCTCACGACCGGGCAGACCCGGATGCTCCCTTCCCGGATTTCCGTCCGGGCACCCAGGGCGCGCAGACAGTCCGCCGTTGCGAGAATGTCCTGCGAAAGGCCGTCCAGCTCAATTGTGACGGGCTTCTCCCCCAGTGCGGCGCAGATCAGCATCCGGTGCGCAACCGACTTGGACGAGGGAATCCGGACGCAGCCGGAGCGCCCGCCCGGGGAAATGATTTTTTCTTCCGGCGCCGGTTTATTCATATCCCGCCTCCAGCCACTGCCGGAGCTCCTGCGGTGTGACGGGCACGATCTCACACCAGCCGATTGCCCGCGGCACAATCA
>CAZBXX010000078.1:0-11498 GCA_964495965.1 uncultured Oscillospiraceae bacterium
AGCGGCCTCTTGAACCCCATTCAAGCGCGCTACCATCTGCGCTACACCCGGATATGAACTTCAGCGCTCTCCCGAACGCCAAAGTATATTAGCATATTTTACTGTGAATTGCAACAACTATTTTTGAGGCGTTATCCGCCTTTCCAGACTATACTTTCGGAATAAACCGCATGTTCAGGTCTGCTTCGCCGGAGATTCCGGGAACGGAGGCGGTGAAGCTGCACTGCCAGAATTCACAGGCATAGTAGTAATCGGGGTAATTACCGGGCACCGAGACCCAGAAGGCGTAATCCGCCAGACGGGAAAGGTCGAAACCGTGATAGCCGAGCTTGCGGTTAAAGTAAACACCCGCATCGTAGCCGGCATTCTCAATAGTCCTGCAGAAAGCAAAGGCGCATTCGGTCATGCCCTGTTCCGTCATCTCATCGGTGCGGGCTTCCTGTTCCACGTGCTCCCAGTCGTAAATAACTGGCATGTTGATGCGGAAGCCCCGCAGATGTTCAATGACATAGTTTGCCTCTTCAATGGCTTCGCTGACATTAACTGCCTGCGAGAAAAAGTAGACACCGGTGTCCAGCCCGGCTGCGGCGGCGCCGGTGATATTCTTTTCATACCAGGGGTCAAGGAACAGTCCGCCTTCCGTATACCCGCGGTAGCCGAGGCGGATGTAGGCAAAGTCAATGACCCGGGAGGCAGCCTGCCAGTCAATTTCCCACTGATGCTCTGAGACATCTACCCCAAGCTTTGTATCATAATCATTACCGGTATAGACCGGAAGACCATCCGCAAACTGAAAATCCTCCGGGCTCAGGCTGTTTACCGGGACATTGGGATAGGGGGTGATCCAGATGTCGTCAAAGCCGTCATTGATGAGTACCTGTCCCGCATGTTCGTCTTTCTGTTCATCACGGTCAGGAAGTATCATGCGGATAATCCCCGCCATGGCGATAATCAGAACGGCGGCAATCAGCAGATACTTCAGTTTTCCGTTGCGCTGTCTTCTCATGGGTGCCTCCATACAAGCAGCAAACAGGATATGATGGGACGCAGACAGGGAAACAAAGCTTTTGTTTGACGAACTACGCTTTTTTTATTATAATACAAAACTGCCAGGGGAAGCAAGTACCAGAAGAAAGAGGAAGGATGAGAAGCGAAATGAAGAAAAAACTCTTTCTGTGTGGTCCTGCTTTCTGTGGGAAAAGTCAGCTGATTCGTGACATGCTTGGAAGGCAGCTTCAGGCGGCAGGCGGCTTCTGTACGGAACTTACGGCTGAAGTGGATGGCAGCCTGCTGGGCTGCACCCTGATGCCGGCAGCTGCCGCAGGGGGTATTCAGGGTTTTGAAAAACAGCTGTTTCTGGATCTGCGGGTAAACCCGCCGGCACATGACAGCGAGGTTTTCCGGGAGAGCGGTGTACGGCTTCTGGAAGAAGCAGAGTGGTATCCATTCACCGTGCTGGATGAGATCGGGGGAATGGACCTGCTGATTCCGCAGTTCTGCCTGGCGCTGAAGCACCTGCTGTCTCTGGATCTGCCGGTGCTCGGCATCCTGAAGTCGGAAGAGAATGCAGAACAGCTGCGTTTGCTGCTGGGTCCGGGGCCGCGTTTTCGCTTGCTGATGGAGGAACTCCACCGGATGCTGAGAGACGATCCTGACACAGAAATAGTCAGAATCCGGGAAGATGCCCGGACGGAAGCAGGGGACAAAGTGAAGGCCTGGGTTTCAGAATTTGCTGCCATCCCGGGAATTTGAAAGGACTGATACAATGGACGACACCAGGAGAACGGGAATAACACCCGGGACAGAGGCAGTGTATGAGTCAGTCCCCGTAACGCCGGAAGAGGAGGCTCTGCCGCCCGGATATCATCGGCACGCAGACGGAACCGTACACTGTCATACCCACCTGGAGGATGGCAGCGTTCCGGCGGAGCATCTGCATGACCATGAGCACGGCCACGGCCATACGCACAGCCATACCCAGACAAAAGCGGTGATCAACCGGCTGGCAAGGGCTATCGGGCATCTGGAGTCGGTGAAAAGCATGGTGGAGAACGGGAGAGACTGCACAGACGTCCTGATTCAGCTTGCGGCGGTGCGCAGTGCGCTGAGCAGTACGGCAAAGGTTATCCTGAAGGACCATATGGAGCACTGCATCCAGGAGGACGGAGTCAATGCGGAAGAGCAGCTGCGGGCCCTGAATGACGCAATTGACAAATTCATGTGATCCTGCAGTCTGCCAGATATGGCTTTGTGCCCTTTATGTGAAATGAAAAAGTATGCGGAATCATACTGAACAAAAACGCGGCTCCGGATTGCTCCGGAGCCGCGCCTGCTTGTGCCGTGCCGGCCCATAGGTAACCTGCACAATTGAGCAGGTGGGTTGCCTAAGTTCTGTTTCGCTGCTTCCAACGTCCGGTGTAAACCGGGAGGCCTGCAATCCGCAGATTCAAATCGGCATCCCTTATAAGAGATGTGGGTTTCATGGGCCGTCAGGTCCGACAGGACTTACACGAACACAGCAGAAAACGGATTGTTAAGAACAGATTTGCTTGTCCGGCTTATGCTTCAGGATCCTCTTCTTCGTCATCGTCATAAAGAAGAACCATGAAGCGCTCATATACATCCTTGAGCTCGCTCTCGTCATCAATAGATTCAAAAACCTCGTCTCCGTTTTCATCCTCCACCACGCGCAGCAGAATGAAACCGTAATCCGGGTCATCCTCCGGGAGGTCGGCAGGGAGGAAAGACATATAGGTTTTGCCGTTGTAATCCATGGATTCAATTACTTCCAGTTCAAATTCCTGTCCGTCGTCATCAACGATTGTAATAAAGTCGCTTCCGTATTCGCTGCTCACTTTCCATTCCTCCTGTAACTTACTGATGATATTGTATCGCATCGGGAATGAGAAATCAACAGGGAAGTAAAAAAAGGGGCTGTCTCAAAACGCTCTGTCCCTGTCATGACAGGTTTCGGTGTTTTGAGACAGCCCCCCGGAAGAGAATTCCGTTAAGGATGGAGCGGGGACGCTTCGGCCAGTTCACCGGCCTGCCCGCGCATGTAATCGGAGACATTGCTCTGTACAAGGCGTGCTGCGTCGTCCGCGCTCAGTTCTCCCGAGAAGAAGCGATGTGCCTGTTCGCTGACGATACGGAAGATCCCGCTGTCATTTCCGGCCAGCAGGGAAGAGTTTTCTATGATCTGCCGCACCTGATCCGTCTGCGCCTGGGTCATGGAATAGATGTTGTGCTGAACGCCCTCATCGTCATACCAGGTAACCCGGCTCTGCTGCAGGGGTTGACCCGCCTCATCCAGAAGGCGATTTCCGGCGGCATCGGTCAGATATTCAACGGTCATCAGCTCCTGCAGGCGGGCTTCCAGGACAAGGCGGTTGGTGGGAAGAGAGCTTACTTCCCGCTGGCCGTCCTCCGTCAGCATACTGCGCAGGAACTCCCAGGCGGCGTCCTTGTCACGGCAGCTGCTGCTCATGGCAAAACCGGCATCGGGACGCAGAATGCTGCCCACACCTTCGCCGACGGGCCAGCCGATGCAGGTACAGCCGACATCCTCAAGCCCGATGCTGTTCCAGAGCAATGCATCCGGGGAATAGAGGAAGGTCTGCGCCAGCATCTGCGACTGTGCCAGGAACCGGTCGCCGAGATCCTGTGAGGCATCTACGGCATTCCCGTCCACGTTCTCCGGGAAGAGGGAAACAAAGCGCAAAAGCTGTTTGAACTCATCGTTTTCAAAGTCGCACTCCGCCGCCTGCCAGTCAACAAACCGGTCAGATTCAGCCAAAAGGAGAATGTTCAGCACGTCATCCCGCAGCATGTAGGGATCCAGTACGGAGGCACCGGACGGCATCCGTTCATAAGCTGCGAAAAAGGAATCCCAGGTCCAGCCCGGAGTGGTTCCGACCAGCGAGGACGGTCCGATCAGGGTGTCAACCGTAAAGCCGGATACCGCCTGATACAGTCCGCCGCCGCATTCCAGTGCAGTCAGAACATTCGGGAGGAAGTCGTCACGCTTCAGTTCCCGGTCGGCATCCAGCCGGGGATACAGATCTTCCAGCACTCCGAGGGAGGCAAGCTGCCGGTAAGGAAGCTCGCCGACAGGGATCATGTCAGGCGCGTTGCCGGAGAGAATATCCTCCAGCAGAGCAGCCTGTGCACCTGTGGGGTTCTCATCCGTGCTGTAGAGACTGTAGTCCCGGAAGGCAATACGGACATTGTCATGACTCCGGTTAAACCGGAGAATACGGTTGACGAGGCTGTAATCGGGGTAAAACTGCAGCTGCGCCAGTGTGAGCACGGTTTTATGCGGCACGGCATCTTCCGAGACGGAACGGATGGAGAACAGCTGGGTCACTTCCCGGCCGTCAACGTAGTCCGACACCAGCCCCCGCACGGTGCCGTCAGCATCAACGGAAAGCGCCTCCGCATCCAGAATCTGACCGTTGATATCACAGTCCAGCCAGTTCAGAATCGGTACCGGGTCCTCTCCCAGACGGAGCCCGAACAGCGAGAGCCCGCCGGAGAAGAAAAGGTCATAGTCGCCGTTTCCGGATATCGGGGCCCAGACGGTATCGGGAATGCTCCGGCCATTTCCCAGGCTGTGTGCGTCCAGGTCAAGCATGCGCAGCACGGTGCTGCCTCCCTGATAGCCTGTAACACCGATGCTTCCGTCTGCCAGTGTGACAAGGCCCGTCAGGTTGTCGCCAGCATCGGCCGTCCAGAGCACGGAGCCGTCTTTCCCAATGCACAGGAGCGTCTGATCCATGGTTGCCAGGATGCTCCCGTCACGGCCTGGGGCCACGGCAGAGATGTTCAGGTAGTCATCACCGGGATCCAGCGCAACGGCAGCGCGGCTGAGTTCCGCGCCGGTGGCATCAAGAATCACATAGTCCAGGCCGATTTCATGATAAAAGTAGCTGTTTTCATAATAGGCTTCATTTCCGTAGACCGCGTCCGGGCCGGTATACCATCCGGTTTCCCGCCTCTCCAGCACGGCAAGAGTTCCGTCATTGTTCAGGATCGGATGGCCGAGGGTGCGGTAGGAATAGAAATCCTTATATCCGTTCGGATTCGCATCCGGCTGAACGGGGACAAAATTCGGCAGGGTGGCGACAGTGCCGTCGTTGTGAACAAAGCAGATGACGGTGCCGTACAGATCCGTCTGCCCGTCGTATTCCGGAACCTGCCCTGCAGGCAGTTCACGCTGACCGAGGTAAACTTGAGCGGTGGCATAGAATCCGTCCTCCGTGTACTTCACAGGGCGCAGGCTCCACAGGCTGTCGGACTGCAGCGGAACAAAGCTGGCCTTCCAGGGTGGTGCGGT
Organism: uncultured Oscillospiraceae bacterium; assembly: GCA_964495965.1. Classification (GTDB taxonomy): domain Bacteria; phylum Bacillota; class Clostridia; order Oscillospirales; family Oscillospiraceae; genus Limivicinus. Next base: position 5,336 of record CAZBXX010000078.1, read on the forward strand.
GAGCTCCGGATAGAGAGACACGGCAGGTGCGGGTGAAACAGCCGCATCGCCGCTGCCTTTCCCGCAGGCACTGAGGCTGAACATCAGGAAAAAACACAGCAGCAGGGCCACAAAACGAAAAACAGGTCTGTTCATTCTGATCTCCTTCTGTTACAATAAGCCGGGCAGAACAGATCCGGCCATGTGGGATTGCGGTTTCCGTCATTTTAGCACACGACGGAAATGCCTGTCCATAAAGATTTCTTAAAGTTCCCGCTGAACATGGAAATGCAGATTGAAACTGTGGTATACTTGAAAATAAGGTTGCTGCGCAGGTTTTTACCGGCCTGAAAAAACCCGGCTGCAGAAGAAGAGAAACCGACGGGCTGTCTGCCCTTTGCACGGAGGCATAAAGATGAACGAGTTGAGCAAAATACTGATTGTGGATGATGATCCGGATATCCGGAACGTCCTGAACCTGCTGCTGCGCGGAGAGTATGCCACAGCCGAGGCGCCTGACGGAGCCGCCGCCGTGGCATATATGCAGCAGAATCCCGAAACGGATCTGGTGATCCTGGATGTCATGATGCCGGGAATGGACGGGATCGAGACCTGTGAGAGAATCAGGGAGCATTCCAATGTCCCCATCCTGTTCCTGACAGCCAAAAGCGCGGAAGAGGACCGTCTGGCGGCTTACCGGAGCGGCGGGGATGACTTTCTTTCCAAGCCTTTCTCCCAGCCGGAGCTGCTGGCCAAGGTCAGTTCCCTGCTGCGGCGCTACCGGGAGTATCGCGGAAAGCCGGCTTCTTCGGTCTGGAGTTTTGGAAATCTGGAGGTGGACCTGAATACCCGCATGGTGCGCAATGCCGGAGAAACCGTGCCGCTGACGGATACGGAGTATTCCATTCTGGAGTGTCTGGTCAAAAACCGCGGCCGCACCGTTACCACGCAGGAACTGTACGAAAGCGTCTGGAACGAAAAGTTTCTGCCGGGTTCCGGGAATACCATCATGGTTCATGTGCTGAATCTGCGCAGAAAAATCGAAGAGATCCCATCCTCTCCGAAGATTGTCCGTACCGTCTGGGGCAGGGGGTATCAGGTTGACTGAAGAATACAGCAGTGACGGCGCTGTGCGGGAGCGGCGTTTTCCGCCGTCCCGGAGCCTGAGCACCAAACTGCTGCTGGCTGCGCTGGTAAGTCTGCTGTTTGCGCTGACAGCCTATGCGGCAGTGTATCTGCTCGGAAGCGCGCTGGTCAGTCGGTACTATATGAGCGCAGATGCCGTGGCAGCCAGAAAGGCGGCCATCTACACGGATCTGAACCGCTTTGTTGCCGAGGGCGAAGTTGCGGGAAACGATGCCGATGCATTGCAGCGCTTCCTTACGGATCGGGATTATGTTTCGGTGACGGTGTATTCCGCCGAGGAGCTGGCGCTTCCGGCTGCGCGACAGGTACCTTTGCAGAGCACCGTCGTTCAGAGCGCCGAGATCCAGATGGATGAACGCCGCCTTGCGGTGAAGCCGGGCGGGACAGATTTGGCTGCAGGTAATCCTGATGCGGAGGAGGAAGACGCGCAGGTACAGGACAGCGGTCCGTCCGGCCGCGGAACGCAGAGCTATACGCTGGTGCGGCGCGGCGAGGGCAGCGGGAGGCTCTATCCCCTGCGTTTTTCGGACGGCATCTATTATGTTTCGATTACGGACAGCTCCCGCACGCGCGAGGATATGGTGAACCGCGGCATGGCGCTTTTGATTGCCGTTGTGGTTCTGGTCAGTGTTCTGTTCTGGTACACCAACAGGCTGACAAGAAGGGTGATCCGGCTTTCACAGGAAACGGCCACCGTCGGCGCCGGAGACCTGGACGGCACGATCACGGTTGACGGAAGCGACGAGATTGCCGCTCTGGCAGCAGACATTGACGGAATGCGGGATGCCGTGATTAAACGTATGGGCAATGAAAAACGTGCCTGGGAAGCCAACAGCGAACTGATTACAGCCATGAGCCACGATATCCGCACGCCCATGACATCGCTGATCGGATATCTGGGACTGCTGAACGGTACGGAGTCCCTTTCAGAAGAGGAAAAAAAGCGCTATCTGAAAGCCGCATACGGTAAATCGCTGGCACTGAAGGAATTGACCGATGAACTCTTCAAGTACTTCCTGGTTTTCGGAAGATCGGAACTGGAGCTCAACAGGGAGGAATATGATGCGTATTTACTGCTGATGCAGTTGTTGGGCGAGGCGGAATTTGACCTCCGGGACGCCGGCTTCCATGTTCAGAACATCAGCCGGCTTGAAGCCGGTACCCTGATGGAGACCGATGCCGGAATGCTGAAGCGGGTTCTGGACAATCTGGTGTCCAATATCAAGAAGTATGCGGACCCGGACCTGCCGGTAGTTTTTCTGACGGAAAGGAAAAAGGATTCCGTATCCGTCACGGTGTCAAACGGGATCCGAAAGCAGAACCGGGGAACGGAGAGCACAAAAATCGGCCTGCGGACCTGTGAAAAAATACTCTCAGCGTTGGACGGCAGCTTTGAGACAAAACGGGATGAGGGGCATTTCGCCGCGGAATTCACGCTGCCGCTGAGCGCCGTCGGACAGAATGAAATAACAGCATAAAAACAGACTGCCGCACCGGCCTGCTTGCCGGTGCGGCAATCCTTTTCACCGCCCGAAAATCCAGAGGTGTGTAACACCGAAAGCCTCACGGATAAAATAATTTAGCATGACCATGGGGTAACCCCAGGGTGCAGCTACGCCGGCGGCTTCCACGCCCTGCAGACGGGCCATGGATTTGGCACGGTAAAGGTGATAAGCGCTGGAGACAATGGCAACATTGCCATCCGGATCCTCTCCGCGGGCGCGGATCAGGTCGAAGGAGAAAGCAAGGTTCTCTTCGGTGGAGGTGGCTTTCGGCTCCATGAGGATCCGGTCCTCAGGGATCCCATGTTCCAGCAGCCAGTCGTGCATGGCCTGCGCCTCGGTGACGGTTTCGCCTTTCCCCATGCCGCCGGAAACGATGGCAACGCTGTCAGGGTAGGCTTCCAGATACTGAAGGGCGCCCTCCATTCGCCGGACCAGCGTCAGGGATGGCCGGTCGCCGTAAACAGCGGCGCCCAGCACAATCAGATACGGGCGCTCCGGGTCCTGATCGGTACGCGCATTGCGGATAATGGGGATTTCCACAATCCAGAAGTACACAAAGCCCACACAGGTCAGGATCAGGATGATCTTCCAGAGCACAGCGGGGAGAAACTGCTGCGCCAGAATCAGAAACACCAGAAAGAAGCAGAGGAAACCCCAGTAAACATAGCCGCGCAGGGCGAAACGAAAGAACAGGCCGAGGCTGGTCAGCAGGAAACAGAGCCCCCAGAGCGGTGCCCTCTTCGAAGGGCGTTTTTCCTCCCCGGGTGATTCCTCCGGCTTTTCGGAATCTTTCGGCGTTATATCTTCAGGTTTTTGTTCCGTCATCACTCAGCACCTCCCAGCGTTCGTAGTGTTCCATCAGGACCGTGTTAAGCTCTTCCTTCCGCGCGTCCAGTTCCATCAGCTTCTGGTAATCGGCGGCGTAACGCTCATATTCTTCATCCAGCGCAGCCAGCTGCGCTTCAAGGCGGTTGATTTCCTTCTCCAATCGCTGAAGCTGTCTGGAAACGTTGGGTTTCTTCTCATTTATGGTTTCCTTCGGATGCCCGGCCGCTCGCTTCTCCGATGCTCTTCGCTCTGCCTCCTGCAATGCAGCCTGCCGACCGCGCCAGGCGATGTATTCGGCATAGCCGCCCCGGAAGTCTGTAAGCGACCCGTTTTCAAAGGCCCAGATGCGGGTAGCGAATTTCTCAATAAAATACCGGTCGTGCGACACAAAGAGCAGGGCTTCACCGTAGTCTGAAAGGGCATCCTCCATCCACTCCCGGCTGACAATGTCCAGGTGGTTGGTGGGCTCGTCCAGAATCAGCAGGTTAATGTCGCTTCCCATCAGCATGCAGAGCTTCAGTCTGCTGCGCTCGCCGCCGGAAAGGGTGGAAACAGGTTTAAAGACGTCTTCACCCCGAAAGCCGAAGGCGGCCAGGCGGTTACGGGCCTCCTGCGGGCTGCAGCGGCATTCCCAGAGCATGCTGTCGTAAGCGGTGCGCCCGTCGTCCTGAAAGCGGACAATCTGCGGCAGACAGGCGCTGCGCACAGAGGGGCCCTGCTCCACCCACCCGGTATCCGGGACTTCTTCTCCGGTAATCAGGCGGATGAGCGTGGTTTTACCGCTTCCGTTGTCGCCGATAACGGCAATGCGCTCCTTTCCTTCTACCAGAAACGACAGATCCGAAAACAGCGTGCGTCCGCCGTAGCTTTTGGAGAGGCCTGCCGCAGCCAGAACCTCGTCCCCGGAAAAAGCATTTTCCCGAAAGCGTGCGGATAGTTTTTTCTGTGTCTGCGGCTTCTCGCTGCGGGAGAGCTTTTCAATCCGCTTTTCCATGGAGAAGGCGCGTTTGTGCAGCTTGTCATTGCCCATAAAGGCCCATAGATGCATCTGCTCGGCTGCACGCGTCAGCTGTTCGATTTTCGCCTGGTCCTTCTCGTACTGCTTCTGCTTCTCTTCAAAGCGGCGCTGGCGTTCCTGCAGGAAAAATGAGTAGTTGCCGCTGTAGAATTCTGCTTTCCCTCCGGTCAGGTCGATGCAGCGCCTGGCAGTCACATCCAGAAAATACCGGTCATGGCTGATGATGAGAGCCGTGCCCCGGAAGTGCAGAAGATAGTTCTCCAGCCATTCCACGGCGTGAAGGTCCAGATGGTTTGTTGGTTCATCCAGCAGGAGGATCTCGGTGTCCTCCAGAATCAGGCGGGCAAGGTTCAGCCTGGTTTTTTCTCCGCCCGACAGGCTTTCAAAATCCTGGGCTCGCATGGCGGCACTGATCTGCAGACCGTTTGCCACGCGGTTTACCGCCACATCGGTTTCATAGCCGCCAAGGCGCTCAAAATCCGCAGCTAGCCGGTCGTATTCCGCGAGCAGAGAGGGAGAACTGCTGTTCTCCATCTGCTTTTCAAGCTCATTCATGCGCCTGTGAATCCCGTCCACATGCCGGAAGGCGTGCTGCAGCACGTCCTCCGCGGTCCAGCCGGCAGGATAAACCGGAAGCTGTGAAATGAGCCCCAGGCGCTTGCCCGGGGCGATATGAACTTCCCCTTCATCCGGGCGCAGTTCTCCGGTCAGAATCCGGAAGAGCGTGGTTTTGCCGCAGCCGTTCGGGCCCAAAATGCCGATACGCTCTCCGGCTTCCACCTGGAAGCTGAGCCCGTCCAGCACATTGGTTCCTACTTCAAATGATTTTACCAGGTTTGTGACACGGATATCGATCATCGTCGTTCCTCCGCCCGGCTGCGCTCAGGAATAGTCCAGTTCGGTGCCGCGGCGCACGGCTGCCTGCATGACCGTGTTTGCAATGGGCACTGCCACCGAGAGCCCGCCGCCGCCGCCTTCGACAAAGACAATAAAGGCATAGGGGTGCTCCTCATCCAGCAGAAAGCCTGTAAACCAGGCGTGGTCGGTGCCGTCGCCGACTTCGGCGGTACCGGTCTTGCCGCAGACGGTCAGCCCCGGGAAGCGGTTGTCGCCGTAGACGGTGACCACATTGTTGCGCATCAACCGCTGCATGGTTTTTGCGGTTTCGGGGTTGACCAGCATGGTTTTTTCGGCAGCCTGTCCGTCGTTAATCAGTTTGGGCTCCAGCAGCATGCCGTCATTGGCAATGGCTGCCACGTAGCGCAGCATGGAATAGGGGCAGATCAGGTCCGTAGACTGCCCGATTCCGGACCATCCCGTTTCCGGATCACCGACAAATTCGATGGGATAGCTTCCGGCGGCAGTGGGTATGCCGTCCAGATTGTGGGAATCCAGAAAACCATAGGCCTTCACATGATTCACCATTTCGGTCTGGCCGACGGAAATGGCAATTTTTGCAAAGGCAATATTGCAGGAATTGGCAAGCGCGCCCGCAAAGTCGTTCGTGTAGTGCTCAAAGGGACAGTGAAACAGAACCCCTCCGATTTCTTCTTCCCCTTCACAGAAGAAGCTCCGCTGCCAGATGGTCGGCACGCATTCAATGGCCGCTGCCGCCGTCACCAGTTTGAAGATGGAACCGGGGACAAACGAAGCCGAAAGCAGGCGGTTGATGTACACGCCGTCCGGG
>CAZBXX010000079.1:0-11474 GCA_964495965.1 uncultured Oscillospiraceae bacterium
CTTCCTGGACCGCTGCTGGAACCTGCTGGAACTGGTGAAGGACGATCAGAATGTGACCCTGGCCAACGAGGCGCTGATCCACAAGACCATCAAGAAGGTCGGCGACGATATCCTGGAGCTCAAGATGAACACCGCCATTGCCGCCCTGATGACGCTGGTGAACCAGTTCTACCAGAACGGCTGCACCAAAGGCGACCTGAAGCCCATGATCCTGCTGCTGAGCCCGTTCGCACCGCACATCGCGGAAGAAATGTGGGAGCAGCTCGGCTTCGCCGCTGCGGAAGGCAAAATGGCCATGCAGATGTCCTGGCCGGAGTACAACGAGGCCAAGACCATCGACGCCGAGCATGAGATGGCCGTTCAGGTCAACGGCAAGCTCCGCAGCACCATCCGCGTTGCCAATGACGCCAATGAGGACGTGATTGTGCAGACGGCTCTCGCCGATGAAAAGATTCAGCGGCAGATGCAGGGAATGCAGCTGGTCAAGACCATCGTGGTCAAGAACCGCATCGTCAACCTGATTCTGAAAAAGGCCTGAGAACAGGCTTCTCTGTAAAGAGCAGACTCTCCTTACAGGGCGGTCTTCCCGCAAAGGGCGCTCGGAGCCGTTCAACCGGTTTTGGGAACCGTTGATCCGGTTTCGGAAGCAAACAATTTATCAGGTTTAAGAAACTGATTATTGACAATAATGCCCTTTGCCGGTATAATGCTTATGTTAAAGCCAAATTGTTTGGCCCTTTGACGTCACCCCCTGGTTATGACGTTTTGAGGGGAGGGAAATTCGTGTCTGAGATTTACGTAAAGGAAAATGAAACTCTGGATAATGCGCTGAAGCGTTTTAAGCGCAGCTGCGCCAAGTCCGGCGTTCTTGCCGACCTGCGCAAGAAGGAGTATTACCAGAGCCCGAGCGTGAAGCGGCGTAAGAAATCCGAAGCCGCACGCAAGAATAAAAACAAGCGTTCCTATTAAGCATCACGCATGAAAGCCCCGAACGGCTCAACAGCCGTTCGGGGCTTTCTGCTTTGGTGATGATCTTTTTGCAGATCTTCTTACAGGTCTGTTTTCTCGTCCGGGGCTTCCGGGCGGCCGGGCTGATACCAGCCGCCGGCGTTGGCGGCGGGGGCCCTGCGCCCGGCGCCGGCCTCGTGGCGGCCGACATAGGCGCCGCCTTCCGGCACGGCGGTTGTCTTCGGCGCGTGGTCTGAATCGGACATCATTTCCGAAAAGCCTGCCAGGAATTCGTCCATGGACATTTCCCCGATGGCTTTTTCCGCAGCCGGGGCGGGCTCCGCCGGGGCGCCGGCCTGCTCTTCTTCGCCGGCCTCAGCCGTGGCGGCTTCTTCCGTGGGGGCTTCTTCTGTGCCGGGCTCATCCGTGCCGGCCCCGTCCAAAGCGGGTTCCGCAACATCGGGTTCCGCGGCGGCGGGCTCTCCGGCTGCGGTTTCCTCAGCAGCGGGCTCCGCCACGGGGACTTCCGCGGCGGGTTCCGCGGCAGCGGCCGTTCCGTCAGGCTCCGCAGTCTCCGCCGGGCTCATGCCGATTTCCGGGTCTGCGCCGATTTCCGGGGCGGCTGCCGCGGCGGATGCAAAGGCGGCGGCAGTGGTGACAGCCGGCGTGCGGTAGGCGTCCAGGTCAATGCGGAAGTCGGGAAGGAGGTCTTTGGTGGGGTCGTGCTCCTCCGCCTCATCCGGCGCGGGAGAGGCTTCCTCCCGGCGCGGGCGGCCGTTTGCGTCGCTGCCGAAGAAGGTTTCAAAATCCATCACGGTGTCGGACACGGGCTTTTTCCGGTGTGCAGCCTGGGGCTGCGCCTGAGTGGCGCGGGCGGAAGCTCCCTGCCTGCCCCGCGCCGTGGCGGAGCCGCTGGAAGCATTGCCGCCCCTGCCGCCCTTCGGCGGCTTTCTGCCGCCGCGGCCGGACCGGTTCCGCAGCACATACCAGAGAATCAGCAGGGCGAGCAGCACCGCGGCCAGAAGGATGATCCACAGCGCGGAGGACGTGCCGTCAGCGGTCTTCGGGGCCTTGGAAACGGTGAAGGAACCGTCCGCCTGGCGGGAAGTGGAGACAATGGAATAGTTGTGTTTGCCGGTCTTCAGGCCCTGAATGTACGAGGCCTTCAGCGTGATGATGGTGCTGCCTTCCTTTACCGTATACTGATCGGTGCCAACCTTCTGCCCGTCGATGAGCAGATACTGGAATTCGGAATACGGGGCGTCCGAGCGGATGGTATAGGTGTTGCCGTAATAGGCCGTGCTGGTGACGGTGCTGGCGCTGGTGCCGCCGGAGGCGGTCAGGATGGTCAGGGTGCCGTCTTCCATTGTGATCTCGTAGTTCGCGGTCACGTCCTGGCTGCCGGAGGTGATGCGGACATTGGAAACCTTTTTCACATAAACGCCCACATCAACCGGCCCGTTCTTGATGCTGTTGCCGTTGGCGTCATAGACCTCATAGTCGGCGCTGAGCTTATGCTCGGAATTGGCCAGTGCCGTGGACTTGACGCTCTTGTTGTTCAGGGCCTTGCCGTCGTAGACTTTGCTGTCGGAAACGGCCGTCAGGGTCAGCGGGAACTTGGTGACGGTCAGCTTGCCGGGCACGTAGGTGATGTTGTACTTGCCCGCGTCGACCGCCGCGCCGGTGGCCGACTTGATGACGATGGACTGAACCTCGTTGTTCTGGGTGCCGGCGTTGGTGATGGTGGAGGTGGATTTGAAGGTGACCTTGTCCACGGTGTCGCCGTCAACCAGACCGCTGACGGTAACGTCGCTGACGCTGTTGAGCGTGTGGGGATTGCCGTCATAGGCAAAGGTGCCGGATTTGGCGGAGACCGTGATGTTGATGCGGGACTGGGTCTGGGAGCCGGAACCGTTACTGGTATCGGTATTGTTTTTGATGTTGATGGTGATGTATCCGTCAACCGTGTGGACGGCGTAGTTTGCGGTCACATCCCGGTTGCTGGCGTCCAGCACCGTCAATTTGTTGGTGTCAATCCAGGTCTGGAAACCGTTTTTGCCGTTTCCCTGCACAAAGGAGCCGGACAGCCTGTGCCCGCTGAGGAGGCCCTCGGCCTTGTAGCCGTTCTGGTATTCGTGATCGGGGGACTCCAGGCTGGAGGCGTAGATTTCGCCGCCGCTGGAGGTGAGGGAACCGGAGATCGCGGTGACGGTAAGGTTGCGGGCGCTGACCCTCAGGGTGCCGGGGCGGCTGCTGACTTTGTACTTGCCGTCCGGCACGGGCTTCCCGTCCGCGGTGACGATTTCGATGCCCTGAATGTCATTTGTGGCGAAGCCGGCGTCAGTGATGACCGCGTTGGGCTTGAAGTTTACCTGCTTCACCCGGTCGCCGTCGACCAGACCGGTGATTTCATAGTCCGGCTGATGGTGCGCCTGCCCGTCATAGGTCCAGGTGCCGGATTTGAGCGTGACCACCACGTCGTGGACTTCGGGCTCGGGCTTGGTGCTGGGCTCCGGTTTGGTGGTGGGTTCGGTGCTGGGTTCGGGTTTGGTGGTGGGCTCGGTGCTGGGTTCTGGTTTGGTGGTCGGGGCGACGCTGGTAATGGTGACCGTGCCGGGCACCGTGGTGACGCTGTAATACACGGCTTTGTCCACGGTCTCATGGGTGTTGCGGTCCCGGATGAGAAGCCTCTCTTCATCAATTGCGGTGGGGAAGGTCTCGGTGCCGTTGCCGGTGACGAAATCCCCGAGCAGCTCATGGCTCTCCAGAAGACCGTCGGCATGGTAGCCGTTGTGGAACACGCCGTCCTGGGTGCTGATTTCCGAGGCGGTTTTCCGCTCGCCGTTGGTGGTGAGGGCACAGCTGACGGCGGTGACCGTGAGGCTGCGCGGGCTGACGCTGAGCGTGCCGTTTACCGTGTCCACCATCTGGGAAAGGGCGTCGCCCGTCACGGGATAACCGAAGGGATCCTTCAGCGTGAAGGTGGGCTCAACCCGGTTTTCCACGCTGCCGTCAGCGGGGGAAGTCACGCTGCCCGTTACCGTGACGTTTTCCAGGGTATAGCCGGATTCCGCCGGGTCGGGGGAAACGGTCCAGGTTCCCTTGGTGTGGGCCGTGCCGTCATACTCCCAGGTGCCGGAATCGGCGGTGATGGTGAAGTGAGGAGCCTGCCCGATGGGGTCCCACTGGGCTTCCAGCTCCACATCGGCGTAGGGGAGGATGAAATCGTTTTCCGACACCGGGTCGGCCACTTTGGGGCCGTCAACATAGGTCATTTGATAGCCGGCAAATTCCTTTCCCTGCAGGAAGGCCGCGTGAAGCGCGTCAAGTTCCGGATAGCGGACGGGGTGGCCCTCCTGCCGGAAGACGTCACCGTCCTCCACCAGGGTGACCCCGTCCGGCAGGCTGACCTCGCCGGGCAGGTAGGTGATGACCGGGGTGTCCGTACTGGGGACGCAGCTGACGGTGAGCTGATATCCGGCATTCTCCTCATTCGGACCGGTGCCGGAAAGTACGGCCCCGTCCAGGGCGCCGCCGTCTGAAAGGTCGGCAAAGCTCAGGCTGAGCGCCGCGCCGCTGCCGCTGACGGCAACCGCCCGCTTCAGGAGTGCGGATTCATCGTCCGTCCAGGGGGAAGCGTTGGTCAGTTCCAGGTCCGCCACGCAGTAGCCTTCAGGCGGCTCAATGAGCAGTTCCGCTCCGGAAGCGAGAAGACCGGCAAGCTGGAGGGAATCCTCTTCCGTAACCGGCTGGGCGCCGTTACCGTCCCCGAGGTCAAGGGAGACGCTGCAGACGGGAGGGATATAGGTTTCTTCCCTCGCTTCCGCTTCCGCCTTTTTCGCCTGGTCTTCCTCGGAGAGCGTCAGATCCACCGTGACGGTGAGGACGTCTGCGTCCCCAACGGCGACAGGCCCGTCCGCCGCCAGCGCGCCGGTACCGGTCAGCGCTGCCAGCAGAGCAGCCATCATCAGCGCGCAGAGAATCGTTTTTATTCTTTTCAATGAAATCACCTCTGAACTGCAGCAACCTGCAAAGTATCATGGAAACACACCGCCTGGACGGCGATGGGTATTGGTATCATTCAACCTGGGACCATCATACACTGCCCCTGCGGAAATGGCAACTTAAGAAATCTTATTTCTCCGCCTTCGCAAACAGTGCCGGGAAGCCAGGTTTTGCCGGGTTTTCCCGTCTTTTTCTTTTAAAATTGTTACCTGCTTGTAACTTGCGCCAAGAACGCGGAGGGGCCTTCCGGGGCCGGCTCTTCCTTTTTCCCGCCTTCCGCAGCGCATCATAGACAATCCCGCACGAAGAACTTGCAGTTTTAAGAATTGTTCACTTTACATTTCCGGAGAAAAGGTGTATACTGCAAAAAGTAACAATGTGATTACGAACGGAGACAAAATTATGAAAAAATCTTCCGGTGCCTATTATCTGAAGCGGGGTCTCCTGGTGCTGCTGCTGGGGGTCTTCCTCGGCGTCTTCATCTTTGCGGCTTATCAGCTCTACTACACCTTCCACGGGTATCATGAAGCCACGAAGGAATACAATGAGCTGAATGAGCAGTTTGTCAGCACGCAGCCCGCGGCCACCCCAACGCCCGAAGTGGAGGAGGAAATCCCGGAGGTCTATGCCGGGCCCATTTCGGTCGACTTTGAGCAGCTGAAGCAGGAGAACGAGGATGTGGTCGGCTGGATCTACGGCCCGGATTCGCCCATCAGCTACCCGGTGGTGAAGGGCGCGGATAACGATTATTATCTGTACCACTCCTTCGGGCATGCCCTGAACCAGAGCGGCACCATCTTCATGGACACGGTGTGCGATGCGAACCTGAGCCAGAGCAATACCATCCTCTACGGGCATCATATGAACAACGGCGGCATGTTCGCCAGCCTGGAAAGCTACCGGCAGAACGAGTATTATCAGGAGCACCCGGTGCTCTACTACTACACGCCGGATGAAGTCTATGTGCTGGAAGTCTTTTCCGCCTTCGTGACGGGCGGGGATTCGGACGTCTATGCCTTCAACTTCGGCACCCGCGAAGAGTATGCATCGTTCCTGGAGAGCATGCAATCGCGCTCGGATGTCGCGGCCGATGTGGAGGTGGACGCGGACGACCACATCATGACCCTTTCCACCTGCGCCTACGATTATGAGGACGCGCGTTACGTGGTCCTCTGCAAAATCGAGACCGTGCAGGAGGCAAACCTTGCCGCGGCGGGGAAAACCGCTGCGGAGGCCGACGCGCCGGAGGTAGCTTCCGCTGAGGGTGAAGTGACCTCCATGCCGGCAGAGATCACGACCGCGTAACGGGCGACAGGAGGAGAACCATGAACAGCGGGCAGAACGGAAGCGGCGGGACCGGCATCCTGGCGCGGCTGAAGCGCATCGGCGCCGCCGTAGGGCGGGTGCAGGCCGGGGCCCACAGCAAAAAGGACATGATCCGGCTGCGGCGCCGCTACTGGAAGGAATTCCGCCGGCGGCTGCGCGGCGAAAACGGGCAGACCGGAGAGCAGACGGAAGAACCGACGGAAGAACAGACCGAAGAACCGACGGAAGAACAGACTGAACGGGAAACGGAGGAATGAACATGGCAGCACTGACCTGCCTGGTTCCCGGCCGGGAACTGGAAAATGCGAAGGAAGACTTCCGCACAGCGGAAAAGGTGGAACAGTACCGCGTCAGCGGGAATGCGCTGTACCTGCCGGCGGGCCTGAAGTGGAACTATCTTCCGATCTCGGCCATCTCCCGGGCGGAGGAATCGTTCCGGGTCATCAGCGCCGGGCACTGTGTGCCGGTGCGGGAAAAGCGGCCGGAGCTTGACCTGCTGACCGAGACGGGTGAAACCGTGCACATCAGCCTGGAAAAGCAGGCCGGCATGCAGAAAATACTGGAGGTTCTGGCCCGGGCCGGAAAGGCCTGAACCGGGCGGAGGACAGACCTTCCGAAAGGGAAAGCCCCGCAGACCTGCCCTCAAAGGGCACAGGGTCTGCGGGGCTTTCCCGTCCTGCGGCGGGTACAGCCCGCCGGGGAGGGACGGAAGCTTACTGGTGGGTATAGTTGTCAAAATAGCCCTGGATGTAGACAATGGGGGTCCCCTTGTCGCCGGAACCGGAGGTCAGGTCGCAGAGCGAGCCAATGAGGTCGGTCAGGCGCCGGGGGGTGGTGCCTTCCGAAATCATATTGCCGACAAGGCTGTCGCCGGTCTTGGCGCGGATTTTTTCTTCAATGGCGCTGCGCAGTTCCTCGCCGGAAAGCGCGCCGAACTCGTTGTCCGCCAGATACTTGAGCTTCAGCTCGTTCGGGGTGCCGACCAGCCCGGCGGTGTAGCCCGGGGAAACCACCGGATCCGCGAGCTCCCAGATCTTGCCGACCGGATCCTTGAAGGCGCCGTCGCCGTAGACCATGGCTTCAATCTGCTTGCCGGAGGCTTCCCGGAGCAGGCGGCTGATTTCTTCCGCCACTTCGGTGCAGTCCCGCGGGAAGAGCTTGACGGAGTCTTCCGTGGCCTTGTTGGAGCCGAGAAGGCCGTAGGTCTCGTTATAGCCGCTGCCGTTCACGGGGGCCGTCAGCAGATCGTCCAGCCCGAGCACCACTTTGGCGCCGGCATTCTTCAGCAGGCGCTTTGACCTTGCGCGGGTGTGAATGTCGCAGGTGATGACCGTGTCGGTATGGTCCAGCAGCGTGGTGACATGGTTGCCGAAGAGCACTTCCACTTCGCAGCCTTCCGCGCGGATCAGCTCGGAATAAAAATCGATATAATCCACACCGGTGAAGGGATGGACCGCGCTGCCGAAGAAGCGGCGGAACTGTTCCAGGGTCAGGGTTTCGCTGTAGGGGTTGACGCCGGCTTCGTCCAGCAGATCCCAGCTGACCAGATGGTTGCCCACTTCATCGGAGGGGTAGGAGAGCAGCAGGACGATCTTTTTGCAGCCGGCCGCCATGCCGCGCAGCAGAAGAGAAAAGCGGTTCCGGCTCAGAATCGGGAAGGCCACGCCGACGGTGCCGCCGCCGGTCTTGACCCGGACATCCTCGGCAATATCGCCGACGGTGGCGTAGTTGCCCTGCGCGCGTGCCACCACGGATTCCGTTACGGCAACCACATCCCGGTCACAGGGGGTGATGCCGGCTTCCTGCCAGGCGGCCATGACGGATTCGGCCGTGATTTTTGCAATATCGTCACCCTGACGGATAATCGGGGCGCGAACGCCGCGTACTACAGTTCCGATGGTTCTCATGTCTGATCAGACTCCTTCAGCCGAAAAGGCAAAAATTTCCGCAGGACATTATACATGTTCTGCGGAATTCTGTAAAGTGTTTCCGGGAATTTTTCACGGCCAAAACCGCAGGGTTGCACATACTCGGTTGCGGACCTGACACGCCTGGCGCCGCAGGGTTTACGGGGCTTCAGCTGTCGGGAATGATATAGGAAAACAGATCCAGACGCTCGGCGCCCATGCCGCGCAGAAGGGCGGCGGACGCCGCCTGATCCTCCGGTGTATTGTAACCGGGAATCAGCGGGACGCGCACCAGGACCCGGGAAGGATCCACGGCTTCCAGAAGCAGACGCAGATTGGCAAGCATCAGGGCGGCATCCCCGCCGGTGTAGGCGGCATAGCGCACGGGGTTCAGGTCCTTGCAGTCGACAAGGTATTCGTCCACGCTGCCGAGCACCGTGCGCAGCGCGTCTTCCGGCACGGCGAGGCTGGTTTCCACGGCAATACGCCATTCCGGCGGGCACAGACCGCGGAACGAACGGATAAAGTCCGCATGCAGCAGCGCCTCCCCGCCGCCGAAGGTGATTCCGCCGCCCGTGGCGCGGAAGTAAAGGTCATCCACGCGGACGCGCTCCAGCAGGGTCTGCGCGGAGACGTATTCCACAGGCGCTTCCCGAAGCAGCCGGGCGTTCAGGCACCAGCGGCAGTGAAGCGGGCAGCCGGCGCCCGCAACCAGCGTGGTAACGCCGACGCCGTCGGTACCCAGCCTGTGCCGGGACAGATGCAGCAGCGGATAGGCGGGCTCAGCCGCCGGCGGTGCTGCCGGAGTCAGACCAGTCATAGGGGACATCTCCCATGAGCTCAAACTCTTCCGGGACCTGTTCCGGAATCTCCGGCGGGAGGGCGTCCGTGCCGGCCATGGCCGTCAGGTCTTCGGGCAGGGCGTCGCTGCCGATGACATCCTCCAGGCTTGATTCCTGCCCGGATTCCGGACCGGATTCCGGCCACCAGACCTCGCCGGTGGTGACCTCAATGCCGTTTTCGGGGCCGGGTTCCTGCGGATCGTCATAGGCAACCGCACCGGAAAGATCGTCCACCACGGGTTCCGGGCTCTTCTGCCCGCTGCCGCAGCCGGCGGAACTCAGCGCCATGCCCGCGCAGAGCGCGGTTACCGCAACCCGCTTTCCCAGCGAGGCGCGCAGGGCAAGCTGCTGTTCCAGATAGCGCAGCTCGCTTTCGCAGCGGGGACAGGTGCCGCTGCATTCCCCCTGATAGCGGCATTCCCGCGTGACATAGGGAATCTCATTTTCATCGGCAATGCGCTGGCGGATTTCCTTCAGGATTTTACATTTCTGCTTTCCCAGCATTCTGAACACCTCCGGAGAAGGCACGGTTTGAGATGCGGATTCCTTCAGGTTCATTTTATCAGCCGGCGCCGAAAAAGGATGGACAAACTGTGAAAACGTGATAAGATAAGAAGAGAGCATCCGGCGTATTGCCGGTCAGGAATGAAAACGGGAGGACAGCACGATGGAACAGACCGTAACCCTGCAGATGATCCGCGAGGCGAGAGAGGCGCTCGCCGGCGTTGCGGAAGTGACCCCGATTGTGACGTCAACGCGTCTCGGCCGGAATCTGTTTATCAAATCCGAAAACCTGCAGAAGACAGGTTCTTTCAAAATCCGCGGCGCCTATAACAAAATCCGCATGCTTTCCCCGGAAGAGGCAAAGCGCGGCGTCATCGCCTGCTCGGCGGGAAACCACGCCCAGGGCGTGGCGCTGTCCGCCACCCGGCTGGGCATCCGCTCCGTCATCTGCATGCCGGAAGGGGCGCCGATCCTGAAGGTTGAAGCCACCCGCGGCTACGGGGCCGAGGTGGTGCTGGTGCCGGGAATCTACGACGACGCGGCGCGGGAGGCCGAGCGCCTTTCCCGCGAGGAGGGGCTGACCTTCGCCCACCCCTTCAATGACCCCTATGTGATTGCGGGGCAGGGCACCATCGGGCTGGAGATCCTGGAACAGGTGCCGGATGTGGAGCAGATTGTCGTCCCCATCGGCGGCGGCGGCCTCATCAGCGGGGTCGCGGCGGCAGTGAAGTCCATGCGGCCGAATGTGAAGGTTATCGGCGTGCAGGCGGCGGCGGTGCCGTCGATGTTCGTGTCCCAGCGCAGCGGCGAAATCACCACGGTGCGGGACGGCGCGACGATTGCCGACGGCATCCATGTTCTGACGCCGGGCGACCTGACCTTCCGCATGGTAAGGGACCTGGTGGATGAAATTGTCACGGTCAGCGAAGACGAGATCGCGGCGGCAATTGTCGCCCTGCTGGAGGGGCCGAAGACGGTTGCGGAAGGCGCCGGGGCGACCACGGTCGCGGCCTATCTCTTTAACCGGGTGGATACGGCAAAGAACACGGTTGCGCTGGTCTCCGGCGGAAACGTGGACATTACCACCCTCTCGCGCATCATCACCAAAGGCATGCAGAAAACCGGCAGGCTGGTCCGCCTCACGACCAAACTGGTGGATAAGGCGGGGGCGCTCGCGCAGATGCTGGCCTGCGTGGCCGAATGCGGCGCAAACGTGCTGGACATTGAGCACGAGCGGGAAGACGCCAAGACGGAAGTAAACTCCTGCGTGGTCAGCATGACGCTGGAAACGAAAAATGAAGAACACATCCGGGAGCTCCGCCGCAGCATGGAGCAACGCGGCTACCGGCTGATCGACTGAAACAGAACAGCAGACACAGCAGGGGCGGACGGAACGGTCCGCCCCTGCTGCGCATGGGGGAGATACCCGTATTGCAGAGGGGAATACCTGTATTGAACAGGGGAAATACCTGAATTGCGCAAGGGAGAACCCTGAATTGCACAGGGGAGAAGCCCGTACTGCGCAGGGGAAACCCCGTATTGCACAGGGGAAAAACCTGTACTGCGCAGGGGAGAAGCCTGCGGAGGAATCAGCCCTCCGTAAACTCCTCCGCGCCGACATTCACCGCGGCCACTGTGGGAGCGGAGGCAGGCGTGTTCTTCCGCCCGTTTGGCGAAAGCTTCCAGGCGTTGTCGCGGATTTCCTGTTCCAGGCTTTCGGCAAGGCCGGGATTGTCCAGCAGATACTGCTTCAGGGCGTCGCGGCCCTGAATGCGCTGGTCCCGCACGGTGAACCAGGCGCCGCCTTTTTCAATGACTTCCAGCTTCACGCCCAGGTCCACAATCTCCCCGACGCGGGAGATGCCTTCGCCGTACATGATGTCAAACTCCGCCTCTTTGAACGGGGGCGCGACCTTGTTCTTCACCACTTTGGCGCGGGTGT
>CAZBXX010000080.1:0-11110 GCA_964495965.1 uncultured Oscillospiraceae bacterium
TGCTCATCTTCACGATGCAGGCCTTGGTGACCTTGCCGTTCATGATGACGTTGCATGCGCCGCAGTGGCCTTCGCCGCAGCCGATTTTGCAACCGGTGAGCAGCAGGTGCTCACGCAGCACGGTGGCGAGGGTCTCATCCTGACACAGCACCAGGTTCCTGGTAACGCCGTTGATCACAAGCGTTTTTCTAATCATGTAGTTGCCTCCTTGTATAAAATGTTTTATAAAATACCCGTAAAAGGGGATTGCGCAGATGAAGCAGACTCAGTGGCTGTGACCGCCGCACGGGTCATGGTCAAAACCCTTGCCGGTCAGGTCTTTTGTGCGTTCAACGCCGCGGGGCGTGAAGAATACCAGCTGCGAAACGCTGCCGTCCATATTTTCACCGCTGAGCTTCAGGAAGTTCGCATTCTCGTAATAGTCGATGGGGAGCTCCCGCCGGTAAACCTTACCGGTATAGGCGTCCGTTACTTCAACCGTAACGGTTGTCGCAGTAATTTCAAACAGTTCCTCGTTCATAACAGCACTTCCATCAAATTTTTATACTATCCTGACGTTATTTTACCCTCATAGATGGAATGAATCAACTTGTAATGAAAAACGATTCGCAGAAACTGCATGCTATTTTTTGTGTATCCTGCATAAAAACCGGGGGCCTGTTTTGTAAATTATTCCAATGGCAGTTGAAAATGAAGCGGGTATTGCGCTATAATAACTGGGTACTGTTTTCTGCGGAAGGGGGAAATTGCATGACCACGGCAGCATTGATTACGGCGGCTGGAATGTCGTCCCGGATGGGAGATTTCAAGCCCATGCTGAACATTGGCGCGATTACCATCGCACAGCGCGTGGTGGCGACCTTCCAGCAGGCCGGGCTGGATAAAATCGTGATGGTTACAGGCTACAACGCCGTGATGCTGGAGCGGCATCTTGCCGGAAACGGTATTGTATTTCTGAGGAACGAGAACTATGAAACCACGCAGATGTTCGAATCTGCCTGCATCGGCCTGCAGTACCTGCAGGACAAGTGCGACCGGGTTCTGATCACTCCGGTGGATATTCCCCTGTTTACGGCTGCTACGGTACGAACGCTGCTGGAGTGCGAAGCGAAGCTGGCGTCTCCGGTCTGTGAGGGTCTGCAGGGGCACCCGACGATGATTTCCGCATCTTTGATTCCTGCCCTGCTCTCCGATACGGGCGAGGGGGGGCTGCGCGGCGCCCTGCAGCGCTGCGGGGAAGAAATGACGCTGTTGGAAGTGACGGACCGCGGTGTGCTGCACGATGCCGATACACCGGAAGACTACCGTGCGCTGCTGAAATACCACAATGAACAGCTGGTCCGCCCGGTGGTCAGCGTGGCTCTGAGCCGGGAGAAGATCTTCTTTGACAGCCGCACGGCGATGCTGCTGAAGCTTGTGGATGAGACACACTCGGTCCGCATGGCCTGTCAGCGGATGCAGCTTTCGTACTCCAGCGGCTGGAACACCATCCGCACACTGGAATCCCAGCTGCACTACCCGCTGGTGGAGCGCAGCCAGGGCGGGGCCGGAGGCGGTAAAAGCCGCTTGACCGAACGGGGAAGCAGACTGCTGTCGCGTTATGAAGCCTATGCATCCGCGGTTCGCACAGCTGCGGAAGAGCTGTATGCGGACAGCTTTGAAGGAATGTTTGAATGAAACCGGCGAGAACGGTTTTCCTGGTCCGGCACGGGCACCCGGATATCCCCCTGGGGGAGCGCTGGTGCCTCGGATATACCGATATCCCGCTGGGCGCGGCAGGAAGGATGCAGGCAGCGCTGTTGCCTTTTGTGCCGGAGCTCACCGGGAAGCCGGTTTTCTGCAGCCGGCTTGCCCGCGCCGTTGAGACGGCCCGGCCGCTGTGCCCGGCACCCCGGATCCGGGACGGGCTGGAGGAGCAGAATCTGGGCGAATGGGACGGCCTGCCCTTTTCGGAGATTATGGTCCGCTGGCCGGAACTTTACGCCGCAAGAGAACAGAATCCGGATATCTGGCCGGAGAGTGCGGAGACGACGGAGTCCGTCCGGCGGCGGATGTATGCTGCCGTGCTGCACTGCCTGAAGGAGACGGAAGGCGACATCGTCATCGTCAGTCACAAGTCCGCCATTGCGAGTCTGAGCGGAGAAAGAAAAAAACTGAACCACTGCTCCGTCTCGACGCTTTTGTGGGACGGGCAAATGCTGCGCCCGGCGGAGACAGGCCGGATTCCGCACCCGGAACTGACGGAAGAGGTGTGCCTCGCCCTGCTGAAAGCGGCGGAAACGCCGGAACCGGTTGTTGCCCACTGCCGGGCGGTGGCGGAGAAGGCGATGGAACTGGCGGACCGGGCGGAACAGCCGCTGACCGATCCACGGAACCGGAACCTGCTCTATGCTGCGGCGATGCTGCATGATGTTGCCCGGACACAACCGGACCATGCCGCCGCCGGCGCCGCCTGGATAAAAACCCTGGGCTATCCGGATGTGGCGGAGATCATTGCGCAGCATCACGATTATGACGCCGCGGCGCTGGACCGGGCGGAGCGGGACGGATCAGGGCTGAACGAAGCCGCGCTGCTGTTTCTGGCGGATAAGTATCTCCAGGGAGACCGGGAGGTGACGCTGGAGGAACGCTTTTCCCGCAGCCGGGAGCGGTGCAGAACGGAAGAAGCGCTCCTTGTGCATGAGAGAAGATACGCTGCGGCAAAGCGGATGGAAAACTTACTCAACAGGAGATGATACAACATGGCAAATCTCTATTCTGACATTCTGGATCAGATCCGGCAGGTGAAGCCTGTTACGGTCAAAACCGTGATTGAAGGCCGGGAGGGCGAGATAGCGACCGGGATGCGCCGGGCCTTGTTTGAGGGTGTGAACCCGGTGACGGACCCGAAGGGCCGGAGCTTTGCCAGGGTGACAACGGAAGCTGACGGCGTCACGCTGAACATCAGCGAACCCGTCATGCCCAAAGAGAGGCTGCTGGTACTGGGCGGCGGGCACATTGCGCTGCCGGTCTGTGAGTTTGCGGCCAAATGCGGTTTTGAGGTGCACCTGGTGGATGACAGGCCGGAATTTGCCAACCGGCGCCGCTTTCCGGAGGCCTTTGACGTTACCTGCGACAGCTTTGAAAACGGCATCCGGAAGTTTGGGGTTACCCCCTTTGATTATGTGGTGGTCATCACCCGCGGTCACCGGCACGACGCCGACTGCCTGCGTGCCCTGCTGCCGGGGGAGATGCCGGCTTATCTGGGGATGATCGGCTCGCGGCGCAGAACCCGCGGCCTGCTGGAGATGCTGAGGGAAGAAGGCTATGACCCCGACCGTCTCGGAAACATCTGCACGCCCATCGGTCTGGACATCGGCGCCATTACGCCGGCGGAGATTGCGGTCTCCATTCTCTCGGAAGTGATTGCCTACAAGCGCAAACCCGAACACGGCGCGCCGGGTCGCTGCTGCCTGGATTCCGACCTGGAGCTCTCCACTCTGGAATATCTGGCGGAGAACCATGATCCGAAGGCCATCGTCACTGTGATTGAGACCAAGGGCTCCACCCCGCGCGGGACCGGCGCCAAAATGGCGGTCAGTCCCCTCGGCAAGGTGACGGGCAGCATCGGCGGCGGCTGCAGCGAGGCCGCGGTCATCCAGGACGCTGTCCGGATCATCGGTACCGGGCGATACAAGCTGGTGGACATCGACCTCACCGGTGAAGTGGCCGAGTCAGACGGCATGGTCTGCGGCGGCACGATGCTGGTGCTGGTGGAAGACGGCAGCGAAAAAGCATAAACAGCACAGAAGACCGGGCAAAACTCCGCAGTTGAATTTTGCCCGGTTTTTGCTATAATAAAGTATTCAAACAATTGCCCGGAGGAGTCATGCCTGAAGCAGTCTGGAAAATTCCATATACCCGTCCTGACAGCACGGCGCTGAGGCAGGCAGGGGTTTCTCCCCTGCTGGCGGAACTGCTGGCTTCCCGCGGGGTGACGGAGCCCGAAAAGGCAAAGGCCCTGCTGGCAACCGGGCCGGAAAGCCTCTGTGACCCGCTTCAGATGCGCGGTATGACCGCGGTGCGGGACCGGGTGCTCCGGGCAGTCCGGCTGAAGGAGCGGGTAACGGTCTTCGGGGATTATGATGTGGACGGCATCACCTCCACCTGCCTGCTTACGGACTGGCTGCGCAGCTGCGGCGTCCCCTGCGGCTGGTACATCCCGGACCGGGACCGTGAAGGCTACGGGCTGAATACCGCGGCCCTTCAGAAGCTGAAGGAGGAAGGAAACAGCCTTGTGATCACGGTGGACTGCGGGATCACCGGGCTGGAAGAAGCCGCGTTTGCAAGGGAAATCGGACTGGATCTGGTCATTACCGATCACCACGAATGCCGGGACGGAACCCTGCCCGACGCGGTTGCGGTCATCGATCCGAAGCGGCCGGATGAAACGTATCCGAACCCGGAACTGGCCGGAGTGGGCGTGGCCTTCAAGCTGGTCTGCGCCTGCAGCGGGGATGAGGAGGAGATGCTCCGCCGCTATGCGGATCTTGTCGCCTTCGGCACGGTGGCGGATGTTATGCTCCTGACAGGGGAAAACCGCTATCTGGTGCAGTGCGGACTCCGGAAGCTGCAGGAGGATCCGCGCCCGGGCTTTGCCGCCATGATGAAAGAGGCGGGCGTTGCCGGGCGGAAACCGACCGCATCCACAATCGGTTATACGCTCTCGCCCCGGCTCAACGCCGCCGGGCGGCTGGGGCAGACCGGGAAGGCGGAAGAGCTGATGCTCTGCCGGGATCCGCATGAGGCCGCCGGACTGGCGGCGGAGCTGGGAGAGCTGAACCGGGAACGCCAGAAGATTGAGACGGAAATCTGGCAGGAAGCCCGGGGCATGCTGAAGGATTCGGTGCCGGACGGCCCCATAGTGCTGGCGTCGGACCGCTGGCATCAGGGCGTGATCGGCATTGCGGCCTCCCGTCTCACGGAGCAGTACGGCTGTCCCACCGTGATGATCTGCCTCAACGGCGAAAAGGGAAAGGGCTCGTGCCGCAGCTGCGGCGGCTTTAATATCTATGAGGCGCTGTCGGCCTGCTCCGCCCAGCTGGAGGGCTTCGGCGGGCACGCGCTGGCGGCAGGCCTTACGGTAAAGCGCGACCGGATTGACGCATTCCGCCGTGCATTGCGGGATTATTATGAGAGCCATCGTCCTTTGCCGCAGCCGGATGTGAACTGCGATCTGCTGCTTTGCGACGGGAACCTCCTGAGTATCGGGAATGTCCGGGATCTGGACCTGCTGGAACCCTACGGCAGCGGTAATCCCCGGCCGGTCTTCTGCATCAGCAATGTGCTGCTGACCTCGGCCTACGGAGTTGGCACCGACAGGCAGCACCTGAAGTTCAGTATCGAGTTTGACGGGCAGCGTTTTGACGGCATATTCTTCTCCCACTCCAAAGAGCAGCTGGGAGTGCAGCCCGGTGAGCGCGTGGATCTTGCCTTCACGCCCCAGATAAACGAATATATGGGCGTCACCAGTGTGCAGCTTTCGGCACGCGCCCTGCGGCGTCACCGTCCGGACGGCCTTTGCGAGCGGATTCTCGCACTGGATTCCGGGGCCCTGTGGGCCGCCGCTGCGTTTGCCCCCGCGCGCGGGGACTTTGTCCGGCTGTGGCGCCGCTTCGGGCCGGGCCTGCGTGTTGCCGGCAGGCTGGAGGAAGTCCTCCGGCTCTGCCCGGAGGAGATGGAGCCGGAGCGTTTCTGCCTGTGCCTGGCGGTGTTTTCACAGGCGGGTCTGCTGCGCAGCGAGGGCGGAAGCGTCTATTCCAGTATCTATATTCAGCAGGATGAAAAGGTAAACCTGGATGCCACGGAGATCATGCGGATTCTCCGCGAGCTGTGAGGACAGAAGCATGAATGAGCTGATGGAAAAACTGCTGCAGTCGGAACAGCGCGACCTGGAGAACCCCCTTCGCAGCCCCGCTCCGGTGCCGGCGGTAACGGAGAACCGGACGGAGCCGCTGGATCCGGATGCGATGTTTGCAGATCTGGAGAAAAAGCTTCAGGAGACTGCGCACGCGGTGGATCTGGACCGGATACGGGAGGCGTACCGGGTGGCGAAAGAGGCGCATGCGGGGCAGAAGCGCAAGGATGGCAGCCCCTATGTGACGCACTGCGTGGCGGCGGCGGACATCGCTGTCGACATGGGCCTGGATGAGGACAGCATCGTGGCTGCCCTGCTGCATGACGTGATTGAAGACACCTCCATGACCCATGAGGATATCGCCCGCCGGTTCGGAACTTCCGTTGCCGACATTGTCGAGGGCGTCACAAAGCTCACGCGCGTGCAGTACACCAGCAAGGAAGACGAGCAGATGGAAAATCTGCGCAAGATGCTCATGGCCATGGCCAAGGACATCCGTGTCATCCTGATCAAAATTGCGGACCGGCTGCACAACATGCGCACCATGGCTTACCAGACTCCGGAAAAGCAGCGTTCCAAGTCACTGGAAACCATGGAAATCTACGCCCCTATCGCCCACCGCCTCGGCATGCAGCGCGCCAAGTGGGAGCTGGAAGATCTGTCGCTGCAGTACCTGGACCCCCAGGGCTGTCAGGAGATCATGGACATCCTGGAGCGCCGGATGCCGGAGCTCGAGGCGTTCATGGACAGCATGGAGCAGAAGATCCGCACCCGGCTGGAGCAGGAGGGGATCAAAGCCTCGGTCTTCTGCCGCATCAAACATGTGTACAGCATTTACCGCAAAATGTATACCCAGAAGCTGGATCTCAGCGGCATCTTCGACCTCTGCGCATTCCGCGTGATTGTCGACACCATCCCGGACTGCTACAACGTGCTGGGCATCATCCACGACATGTTCAAGCCTGTCCCCGGGCGCTTTAAGGACTATATTTCGACGCCCAAGCCGAACATGTATCAGAGCGTGCATACCACGGTGATCGGCAGCGAAGGCATTCCCTTTGAGGTGCAGATCCGCACCTGGGAAATGCATTATACCGCGGAATACGGCATTGCCGCCCACTGGAAGTACAAGATGGGCGATGGCAGCAGCGCCCTGCGCAGCGGTGATGAAGACCGCTTCGCCTGGGTGCGCCGCCTTCTGGAAACACAGCAGGAGTCCGACGCAAACGACTTCGTCCACGATCTGAAGATCGACATGTTCTCCGACGAGGTCTTTGTGTTCTCTCCCAAGGGCGATGTGATCAACCTGCCGGCGGGGGCGACGCCGGTGGACTTTGCTTACAGCATCCATTCCGACATCGGCAACCACATGGTGGGCGCAAAGGTGAACGGGCGTATTGTTCCCTATGATACCATGCTGCAGAACGGCGATATTGTCGAGATCCGCACCTCAAAGTCCGCACCCGGACCCAGCAGGGACTGGCTGAACTTTGTAAAGAGCGGCTCTGCCCGTACGAAGATCAAACAGTGGTACAAGAAGGAGCGCCGTGAGGAAAACATCATCCGCGGCCGGGCCATGCTGGAGGATGAACTCCGCCACATGGAGGTGCCTCCGGATGAGGTCCTGAATCCGGACTTCCTGTACCCGGTGATGAAAAAGTTCTCCTTCAATGAGGAGGACGATCTCTACGCTGCCGTGGGTTACGGCGGCATCACGGCAGTGCGCATCGCAAACCGGCTGCGGGATGAATATAAGAGCGCGAAGCCCGAGCACCGCAGCGCCATCGAGAAAATCACGGATGCCGCCGAGCGCCGGGAGCAACAGGCCCGGCGGAATGCCAAGGCTGTGCACGGCATTCTGGTGGAGGGGCTTGACAACTGCCTCATCAAGTTCTCCCGCTGCTGCACTCCGGTACCGGGAGACGGCATTATCGGCTTTATCACCCGGGGCCAGGGTGTTTCCATCCACCGGAAGGACTGCCAGAACTACCTGAACCGCGACCGGTCGCCGGAGAACGAAGGCCGCTGGATCCGGGTGGAATGGGCGGACACCATCACGGACATCTATGTCACCACCATCACCATCACGGCCAAGGACCGCAACGGCCTCGTCATGGATATTGCGACGGTCCTGAATTCCATGAATGCCAAGGTGCGCAACCTCTCTTCCCGCAGCGTGGCGGGCGGCACGGCGATAACGGTCATCTCGCTGGAAGTGAAGAGCGCTACAGAGCTGCGCTACATGATGAACCGCCTGACCGGCGTAGCGGGGGTGACGGCAGTGCAGCGCAACGGCAGTTGAGACCGTGCCGCTGCTGTTTTCCGCGCGGCAATGTGAGCTGCATGCGCTGCTGCATATTAGCGCGTGTACCGGTGGGGGCAAACCGTTTTACAGGAGGAAGTTAACATGTTCATTAAAACCCTGCCCGTCGGGCAGCTGGAGACCAACTGTTATGTGGTGGGCAACGATGAAACGCTGGCCTGCGTGATCATTGACCCGGGTGATGAATCGAACCGGATTCTGAACTGCCTGGAAGACAATCACCTGACCTGTGAGGCCATTTTTCTGACCCACGGGCACTATGATCACGTCGGCGCCGTGGAAGCCGTGATGGAAGAAACCGGCGCGCCGGTCTATCTCTGCCCGCGGGACGATGCCCGCAATACCGGTGATGCCCACTATTCCTATCTGTTGCCGGAGGGCGGCCGCTACTACGATGACGGGGATGTGCTGCGCTTTGCAGGGATGAGCTTTGAGATTATCGCGGTTCCCGGCCATACCCCCGGCGGCGTTGCCATTGTGTGTGAAGATGCGCTTTTTACGGGCGATACCCTGTTTCGCGGCAGCTGCGGGAGAACCGACCTCCCCGGCGGCGATATGGAGGAGGAGCTCCGCAGTCTGAAGCGCCTCTGTGATCTGCCCGGAGACTATGAGGTCTATCCCGGCCATATGGATTCCAGCAGTCTCGAGCGCGAACGCAACTTCAACTATTACTGCCGGGAAGCAAGGCGGATGTTTGGGAGGAAACCCTTATGAGCGAACCCTGTCTGGTCATTCTGGCTGCCGGTATGGGCAGCCGCTTCGGCGGACTGAAGCAGATCACCGCGGTGGACGACCGCGGCCATGCGATTATCGATTTCTCGCTCTTTGATGCGTACCGCGCCGGATTCCGGAAGGTGGTTTTCGTCATCAAGCACGCCATCGAAGAAGACTTTCGCGCGGCGGTAGCGGACCGTGTGGCGAAGTATTTTGACGTGCGCCTGGTATTTCAGGAGCTGGACAGGCTCCCGGAAGGGTTCAGCGTACCGGAAGGCCGCGTCAAGCCATGGGGAACGGCCCATGCGGTGCTCTGCGCGGCTGATGCGGTGGACGGGCCCTTTGCCGTTATCAATGCCGATGATTTTTACGGTCCCGGCGCATACCGGGCTCTGTATGACTTTATGACCGGCCCCCGGGATCCCGGTGAACAGGCTATGGTGGCCTATGAACTTCGCAATACCGTGACGGAAAACGGCAGCGTTGCCCGCGGCATCTGCAGCGTGGAGGAAGGCTTCCTGACCGGGGTGACGGAGCGCACAAAGATCGAAAAGCGCGGCGCGGACGCTGCCTATACTGAAGACGGCGGCACAACCTGGGTCCCTCTTTCCGGGGATCTGCCTGTCAGCATGAACTGCTGGGCCTTCGGCCCCGAGATGATGGAGGAGCTGCAGGGGCATTTCCCGGCCTGGCTGGAGGAAAATCTCCCGCAGAACCCGGAGAAGGCCGAATACTTCCTGCCCTTTGTGGCCAATGCCCTGATTCAGGAAGAAAAAGGGAAGGTCCGGGTGCTGGGGTGCACGGAAACCTGGCACGGCATTACCTACCGCGAGGACCTGCAGAGCGTCATAGACGCCATTGCCGGCATGCGCGCGGAAGGGCTCTACCCGGAAGCGCTTCTGGACTGAAGCGCGGATTCCACCCGGTGGAACAGGCCCGTTGCGGCCAGATCACCGGTCATACCACAGGATTTTGTGATTTTACTTGTCAAACAGCATAACCGGTGGTAAAATTCAGTTAAGAAATCGGAAGGATTTCGGCAGGCGCCTGTGACCTGCGGACATCCGGATGTCGTTTGCAATAGATCCGAAAGGAGTGTCAGCCCGTGAAACGCAAATCTCTTTTCTCTGTGCTCGTGATGGCACTGTGTCTGGTTCTTCTGCTATCTGCCTGCGGCCTGAAAAAATCCGCTGAGAAGAGCACACCGGTTACGGTTAATCTGAAGGACCTGGAAGGCGTTTACAGCGAGGAGACCGCACACCGCGGCGTCCTGCAGTTTTCGGCGCGGGATGCCGAAAACGCGAACATCGTCATCAACTGGCCCGGCAGCCTCACCGAAAATGCGCGGTGGGCCATGTCCGGCACCTACGATGCCGAAAAGCAGGCGATCGTGTATAGCGATGCGGTTCTGATAGAACAGACCACCGATGCCTCAGGCGTTGTGACGGATCAGCAGATTTCCAGCAACGGAACCGGCACCATTGTGGTTTCGGGCAACAACCTGGTCTGGACGGATGACAATGCCTATATCGGCAGCGATCCTGTGACTTTCGTCTGGTCCATGTCGATGGCCGATTATCTCACGGCCCAGAGTACTGCCACTCCCGCCGTTGTCGCAACGCCGGCGCCGTCTGTGGAACCGACCCCGGAGCCGACGCCCACCCCCACACCATCGGCTGCTCCCGTTGCCACGCCGGAACCGTCCCTGATCCCCGGCGCGCCCATTGTCTATAAACAGCCGACGGATGAAACCGTCAAGGAGGGCGGTGCCTGCTCGTTCGCAACGAAGCAGGAGAAGGCTGCCACGGCACGGTGGCACTTCCTCAGCCCGGATGCCCAAACCGATCTGCAGTATGACGAGATCGGCGACCGCTTCCCCGGCCTGATTGTGAAGCAGGGTGAGTACAGCATTCTGAAGCTTTCAAACATCCCCTACGAACTGAACGGATGGCGGTTCTACTGCCGTTTCACCAATGCAATCGGCAGCACCGATTCCGCACCGGCTATGGTTACGGTTGAGAAAGCCGGCACAGCGGCAACCACGACAACCCAGGGCGGCGCCAATGCGAAGGGCGCACCGGTGGTACTCAAAAGCCCGACGGATGAGACCGTGAAGGTCGGTGGCAGCTGCTGGTTTGTGGCGAAGGAGAACGGCGCTGTTCTGGCCCGCTGGCACT
>CAZBXX010000081.1:0-11012 GCA_964495965.1 uncultured Oscillospiraceae bacterium
GCCTGTCCACGGTGCTGGGCTGGTACACCTACGGCGAGTCGGCCTTTGCCTTCCTCTTCGGCAACCGAAGAGTGAAGATCTACCGCATCATTCACATGCTCGCCTCGGCGTCCGGCGCACTCATCAGCGTACAGCTTCTCTGGGACGCGGCGGACGTCTGCAACGGTCTTATGGCCATCCCGAACCTGTTCTCGCTGATCCTCTTCGGCGGCATCGTCGTGAAAGACACAAAGGATTTTTTTGCCGCCTATGACAAGGGGCAGGCCGAAAAGACGTGACGTGCGCCCTGATCGCCATGAGCGGCGGCGTGGACAGCTCCGTCGCCGCTTTGCTGATGAGAGAGGCAGGGTACGACTGTACCGGCGCGACGATGCGCTTGTACCGCCCCGCGGCGTTTCAGAACGAGAACCCAAAGGGCTGCTGCTCCGACCGCGATGAAGACGACGCAGCCTTCGTGTGCCATCAGCTGGGCATCCCGCATGAGTCGGTCTGCTTTTCCCGGCTTTTCGAGCAGAAGGTCATCCGCAGATTCGTCTCGGAATATGAGGCGGGACGCACACCAAATCCCTGCATCGACTGCAACCGTTTTCTGAAATTCGACGCGCTGCTTGAGCACGCGCTGCGGGAGGGCTTTGACTGTATCGTGACCGGGCACTATGCCTGCGTCCGCTTCAGCGTGGAAGCGGGACGCTGGCAGCTTTTGAAGGCCGTAGATGAGAGCAAGGATCAGAGCTACGTCCTGTATATGCTCATGCAGGAACAGCTTGCGCATCTGCGTCTCCCGCTGGGCGGGCTGACGAAGACGGAGACGAGCCAGATCGCGGAGACGTATGGACTTGTCAACGCAGACAAGCACGACAGCCAGGACATTTGCTTTATCCCAGACGGCGACTACCCCGCCTTTATCGAACGCTGGACGGGCCTGAAGCAGGAGGTGGGCGACTTTCTGGACGAAAGCGGTCAGCTTGTCGGCCGCCACCGCGGCGCGCTGCGCTACACCGTCGGGCAGCGCCGCGGTCTGGACCTGTCGATGGGAGAGCGCGTGTACGTCGTGGGAAAGGACATGGCACGAAACACCGTGACGGTTGGGCCGGAAGCAGCCTTGTACCGCCGGGAGCTGATTGCTGCCGACTTCAACTGGCTGTCGATCCCGGAGCCGGGTGAGCCGATCCGCGCCGCCGTACGGACGCGCTACCATCAGGCGGAGCGCCCTGCGACGGTGTACCCACTGCCGCAAAACAAGGCCAGAATCGTCTTTGACGAGCCGCAGCGGGCGATCACGCCCGGTCAGGCCGCCGTGCTTTACGAGGGAGACCTCGTCCTCGGAGGTGGAACAATCGAACAAGCATGATTCAAAATATAATGGGATTGAAAAGAACAACTCCCGATCAAAAGTGATTCATTGTATCAAAGTACATGCCCTTTGCCAGAAAAACCCTCATGATTGATAGAATAGCCTATCGATCATGAGGGCTTTGCTATTCCCGAAAATACTGAACTGCGGCAGGGTTCACCCTGCTTCCGTCCCGCTCCGGCACCGTGTGCCCCGGTCGTTGCCCTGTCTGTTGCCGGAGAGCGGATCGCGCCGTCAAAGCGGTCGAAGAGTTTCTGTCGCTCGAGTGGGTTACGCTTCGGCGATGGCAGTACAAAAACGCGGTCCGGAAAGCGGACTCAGGCAAGCTCTTCCCTGGCTTTGTCCAGTGCGGCGGCGATGACCTGGTCCATATCATAGTATCTGTACTCGCCCAGCCGGCCGCCGAAGAGAACCTTTTTCTCACGGTCCGCCAGGGCTTTGTATTCCCGGTACAGGGCGCTGTTTCTCTCGTCATTGACAGGATAATAAGGCTCATCCCCGGGCTTCCACTCGGCGGAGTACTCGCGTGAGATGACGGTTTTGGGCAGCTCGTTGCCGGCCTCATCCCTGCCGAAGGTGAACCACTTATGTTCGATAATGCGTGTCCACGGTGTCTCGCGGTCCGTGTAATTGACAGCGGCATTGCCCTGAAAGTTTGGGATGTCCAGGAGTTCGGTCTCAAAGCGGACGCTGCGGTATTGCAGAGTCCCCAGCCGGAAACCGAAAAATGCATCAATGGGACCGGTATAGAGCACTTTTTTCGCCAGGGCGTCCAGGGCTTCGCGGTTCTCCAGATAGTCGCAGCTCAGGCGCACCTCCACGCCGTCCAGCAGGTTTTCCACCAGTCTGGTGTAGCCTCCGGTCGGAATTCCCTGATACAGTGCGTTAAAGTAGTTGTTGTCAAAGGTCAGGCGTACGGGGAGCCTCCGGATAATGAAAGCGGGCAGATCCCTGCAGTCACGGCCCCACTGTTTTTCCGTGTAACCTTTGACCAGTTTCTCAAAGATGTCGCGCCCGACCAGCGAAATGGCCTGCTCTTCCAGATTCCGGGGTTCCCCGGTGATTTCCTTCCGCTGCTCCGCAATTTTGGCGGCGGCTTCTTCCGGGGTGACGACTCCCCACATTTTGTTGAAGGTATACATGTTAAAGGGCAGGCTGTAAAGCTCGCCCCTGTAGTTTGCCACAGGCGAATTTGTGAAGCGGTTGAATTCGGAAAAGCGGTTCACATAGTCCCAGACGGCTTTGTTGTTGGTGTGAAAAATGTGCGCGCCGTAGACGTGCACCTGAATCCCTTCAACCGGTTCAGTATACACATTGCCCCCGATGTTTGGGCGCTTGTCAATGACCAGAACCCGTTTCCCCGCATCGGTCGCTTCCCGGGCAAATACTGCCCCGTAAAGCCCGGCACCGACAATGAGATAATCGTAGTCGTACTGCTTCACGGCTCAGAAAACCTCCTCTTCCCGGACACAATTATTTTTGATGGTGCCGACCAGCTCCTGCAGGGCGTCAATCACATGCGGGCGGATATCACCGCCGACCAGTACCAGCATGATGTCGTCACCGAGGGTCAGCTCCCCGTCGTTCAGCCATACGCGCGCATAATAGATGCCGGGCATGGCCTTTGCTGCCTGAACGGCGGCCTCAACTTTTTCTTCATCGTAGGAAAAGCGCATGCCGCGGACTTCCGCGGTGTCTTCCGTTCCCTGCCTTACCTTGGCTTTGGCCGTCTGACGCACGGTGCCGTTGTGCACCAGGAACATGCCGCAGTTCTTTGCTGCGGGATCGGCTTTGGCTTCTTTCAGCCAGCAGTCAACGGACGGTGCTTCCTTACTTTTCGTCATTTTTGAACTTTCCTCCGAACACGGTGCGGAACAGAATCCGCAGATCAAAGCCAAAACTCCAGTGTTCAATGTAGTAAATGTCATACCGGATGCGTTCCGCTATGGAGGTATCGCCGCGCAGGCCGTTCACCTGGGCCCAGCCGGTAATACCGGGGCGCACCAGGTGCTTGAGCATGTAACGGGGTATTTCCTCCTTGAACTGATCAACGTAGTAGGGGATTTCCGGCCGGGGGCCCACCATGCTCATATCGCCCTTCAGAACATTCCAGAACTGGGGGAACTCATCCAGCGAATACTTCCGGATAAATGTTCCGAAAGCGGTTTTACGGCTGTCCTCCTGCGTGCTCCAGGCGGTGTCCTGTTTGGGGTTCACCCGCATGCTGCGGAATTTGTACATCATAAAAGGCTTCTTGTTGCGCCCGATTCGCTTCTGTGCAAAAATCACGGGCCCCGGAGATGACAGCTTGACTCCGACAGCACAGAAGAGCAGCAGAGGTGAGAACAGCACCAGAATCAGCGCGGAACAGACGATGTCCCCCAGGCGCTTTACAAAGGCGTTCGCCAGGTTGTCCAGCGGAATACGCCGCATGTTCAGCAGCGGGATGCCGTCCAGGTCGTCAATCTGCGGGTGGGAAGACATATATTCGGCATAGATAGGAATGGCGGAGAGCTTGCAGCCGGTTTTTTCACAGGCGGCGCAGATCTGCGGCGTGCGGTCAAATTCACGGGATTCCACAGCCGAGATCACTTCATCCGGCTTCTTCTCT
This sequence comes from uncultured Oscillospiraceae bacterium, assembly GCA_964495965.1. Taxonomy (GTDB): domain Bacteria; phylum Bacillota; class Clostridia; order Oscillospirales; family Oscillospiraceae; genus Limivicinus. The sequence continues at coordinate 3,966 of CAZBXX010000081.1, forward strand.
TCCAGCACGGCCTCCAGCCGTTCAAAGCCGCCGAGCCAGGGGATGCCGAGATCCGCATCCGCTTCGGCAATATAGCCGAGCGGGTGGTAGCCCATGCTGACTTCGGTCTCAATCTTCTCCAGATAGCGCTGCGCCAGAGCGCCGCTGCCGATCAGCACCACATGCTTCAGGTTATAACCTTTCCCGCGGAAATGCCACATCAGCCGGATCAGGATAACGCGTTTCACACCCAGCAGCAGAAAACTCAGCCCAAACCACAGGAAAATCATCTGGCGGGAGTAGTCGTCCATGTGCTGCAGGGACAGCCAGCTCAGCAGCAGCACCAGGCCGAGCAGAAATGCCAGCAGCATCTCGCTCAGCTTCCTCCGGAGCCGCGCATGGCGGAACGGCCGGTAAACGCCCATGAGCAGGAAAATGCCGAGCTGTATGATGGTGTAAAAGAAGCCGATGACCATGTAGCGCTGCAGCGACATGTTCACACTGGCGTTTGGCAGCACCTGATACCGCAGCCAGAAAGAGACGGGGATCATCAGAAAGATGATAAGCCCGTCCGTAAGGATGTTCAATCGGTTCAGGAGCTGCTGGTTTTCTTTTATCATGGTCTTGTTATTCCTGCCGGATGAAAGAATCGGAATCCTTGTATCTTGTATATTATATAAGTATTATAACCAGAGGGCCTGCTTTTTGCAACTGCAAAAAAGATTGCATTCCCGGGTGATTTTTGCTATAGTGCTTTCACAATGAAAACGATTATTCTTGTTGCAACCCATAAAGAATATCCGATGCCGCGGGACCCGCTGTATCTGCCGGTACAGGCGGGCCGGGCCTTGCATGCGCCGCTGCCCTATACCGGGGACGACAGCGGTGAGAATATCAGCGGAAAGAACAAGACTTTCTGTGAGCTTACCTATCTGTACTGGGGCTGGAAAAACCTGAAGGAGGCTGACGCTTTAGGCCTCTGTCATTACCGGCGGTATCTTGCCGGGAGAAGAGCAGGCGCTTCTCCGGCACTCTGGGATGCCGGGGGAATGAGCAGAGAGTTTCAGCGAAAAGCGTCCCGCATCCTCACTTCGGCGGAAGCGGAAACCCTTCTGAAAGAGGCGCCGGTTCTCCTGCCGAAGAAGCGAAACTACTATATCGAGACGGGATACAGCCAGTATGCCCATGCGCATCATGCGGCCGACCTGGTTGCAGCGAGGGCCATTCTGGAAGAACGCTTCCCGGCGTATGTTCCCGCTTTTGACCGCACTCTTGCGCGGACAAAGGGGCACCGCTTCAACCTGTTTCTGATGCGGAGGGATCTGCTGGACCGTTACTGCACATGGCTGTTTGATGTTCTTTTCACCCTGGAGCAGAGGCTGGACATTTCCGCCTATTCAGACTACGACAAGCGGGTCTTCGGCTTTGTGGCAGAGCGCCTGCTGGACGTGTGGCTGGAGACCGAGGGCATCCCGTACCGGGAACTCCCGGTACTGCATCTGGAGCCGCAGCACTGGCTGAAAAAGGGCTCCGCATTTCTGAAACGAAAATTCCGCGGCCGGAAGTAAGTTCCGGACCGCGGAATTTTTTTGATTATTCGGTCTGATTACGGCTCCTGTTCGTACACGACCTGGGCCTCCTCACTGTAAAACAGGGAGAGATACTCTTCCAGCGAAATGCCAAGGGAATGAATGTTGCCGGCAGCGTCTTCCCCCACGTAACGGTAGTGCCAGGGATGGGGGGCAAAGCCGGTTGTTTCCTCGGCATTCTCCGGGTAGCGGAGAATAAAACCGTATTTCCAGCTGTTTTCCCTGAGCCAGCGGACGGTCCGGGTATCGGCCTGCCGCTCATCTGTAAGCGGGAACTCCGCATCCGCAATGTCAAAGGCAAGACCCAGCTCGTGCTCGCTGCGCCCGGGCTGCGCGATGATGGCGGACACCGCGGCTTCGGCCTCCTCGGGGCTGAGGCCGGCGTCCACGCGCTTCTGTACCTCCTCGTCATAGAGCACCAGCTGATCGTCAACGCTGCGGTAAGCACAGGTAACCAGGGGATTGCAGCCTGCTGCACGGCAGTCCTGCAGCATCCGCCGGAAGTTATCGGCACAGGCGCGGTCAGCCTGCAGGCCGTCCCCAAGCTCCACCGGGTGGATCTGGTAACCGGTTTCCGTGAGAGGGTTCCACGGGTTCACCAGCGTGAGGAGGCGCCGGTTCTCCGTCTGAAGCTGCCACACGTGCAGACGAATCACGGCAAAAACAGCAAGCGCGAGAAGAAGCGCGGCGGCGGAAATCCAGATTCGGGGAACTGCTCTGGCTCTGGCCTCAGCGCCCGCATCCGGGCCCCGGTCAGTCGTCTTCGTAGTCATAGTCCTTGGCAACACAGGTGGCATAGATGGCAACAATGTCCACAATCCACATCAGCAGTCCGATGCCGTACCACAGGTAGCAGCGCACATAATCACCGGTTCGCTGAACCTTGTATTCACCCAGGTAACCGATGATTCCCAGGGCCGCCGCAAAAACGACGATGGCAAGAATATGGTACCAGCTCCAGCCGTTGACGCGCACGGAGATACGCATATAACGGATCAGTACCAGCAGAATCATCACCGCAGAAACCACCATGGCAATGGGCACAAAGGAAGCGTAAGGATTCAGCTTTTTCAGGAGAAAGAAGTGGAACAGCGCCGAATCGTACCGGGTGGAGTCAACAATGATTTCCACGGCACCCGCCAGCAGCAGAAACATGCAGAAAACATTCCCGTGGTTGGGAACATCTTCCCAAAGAGGCTCAGACCGGTGGCGGAAGAAAAAGATGCAGAGTATAACGGTAACGACCAGCAGCGCCAGAAATTCCAGGAAGAAGGTGGCAAGACGAAATTCCACGTTGCCGGCGGCATCCGTCCACGAAACCGCAAAGGGAAGGCGCTGAAATGCGGGATTTGTGATTACGATGCGGGCCCGGCAGGTGGTGTTGAACAGGGAACTCAGCCGGATCAGGGCCAGGCACAGACAGAGCCCCGGCGCCACAGCATCAAGCAGTTCGCCGGCTGAGGGCGTCAGGCGGAAGAGCCGGACAAGAACCGCCGCCAGAATCACCCCCAGAATCACCCCCTGAACAACGTAGCCGCCGTAAGAGTAGTCGGTGACGGCCTTCAGGAAGGAGTCATACTGCTCAATGTGACTGTACCAGTGGATTGCGCGGGAGAGAATAACGCTGAACACAACAGCAAAGGGAAAGAAAACCCACACGGCTGTGTTGTGCCGGTGATCCATGGGATAAAGGGCCAGCGCCAGGCAGAGCCCTGCCGCAATGCCGAGGCAGATGACAACGGCGCTCCAGTAAATGGTCAGGCTTCCGGTGAAAACAGCAATTTCATTCATGGCGTTCCCTCCGCATCGGGAATGGCAGTTGCAAAGTAGATGATGTCGCTGACTTCGCGCTCGGCGCCGAAGTCGATATGGTTATAGGGCTGCCCCTGCCAGATCAGTTCGCCGGTCTGCCCGCCGTCCAGGTTGTAGGCCTGCTGAAGACCGCGGGCGTACATGCGCTCGGCAAACTGGTTGACCGTCCAGCGCGCGGCGGCTTCGGCGGAATGGTTCAGCGACATGTAGAAGTAGTGCAGATGGTCCTTCTGGCCGATACCGGCGCGGGAATACCCTTTGTCAATTTCGCCGGCGGGGTACCAGTCACAGACCTGCAGCTCGCCATTTTCGACCAGCACCGGGCCAAAGGCAATAGAGAAGATAATGTTGTTATCCTCAATGAAGGCACGCATTTCATCGGGTGTTGCGGTCTCCAGCCGGTGCCAGAAGAGAAAGTCGCCGTCAGCGGTGACGAACAGCGTGTCCGTACAGTTGTACTTTTTGTACTGACCCGTGTAGGTGGCCTCGTCAAAGCGGTAAAGCTCCCGGTCATAGACGACAATGCCGAAATCACGGAACATATAGAAATCGGCATTCATGGCAACAACAGAGTTTACACTGTTGGCAAGGGAAGTCGCAAACAGTTTGTTGGAAGAACCGAAGCGGTCGTCCACAAACTTTCGGCGAATCTGGCTGCCGTCGGCGATTTTCACTTCACTGCAGGTCAGGGTCATCCCATCGACCAGTTCCTTCCAGGTGATGGCCAGGATGGTGTCATCGCAATAGTAGTGAATCTTCGTATCCGTGTCCGTTCCCGTGCTGGTGAGAAAACTCAGTTCCGGACTGAAAATCACGTCCTGCCCTTCCAGCAGGCCGGAATCCCGGGCCTTTTGGATCGCATCCATCACCTGCTGAACCTGGGCGGGATCCGCAGGGTCTGCGGTACCGTAACAGGCCTCGTTCGGCTTCGGGGCGACGGTTTCGCCCTCAGGGATGCTGTAGTGCTTCGCAATGGTCGCAATGTCGCTGAGCGCATCGGCCTTGGTATTGTTAAGCCCGGCATCCAGCCGGCTGACCAGGTTGGTACTGGCGGAAGCGGAACGGCCGGACTTCGCGGGCGTACCGGTGTCGGGGTGCAGGTTTTGCAGAGACCAGGCCAGCACCAGCAGAGAGATAACAGCAAAAATCAGGCTCAGCGTTCCCATACCCAGGCGCGCCAGAAAGCTCTCCTTGCGGGCTTTCTTTTTTTTGCGGGGTACTCCGGTGTTCCCGGGCAGATCCGCTTCGTTTCCGTCGCCGTGCTCCGCACCGGCCGGCGCCTGCGCGGTTTTGCCCGCGGCAGCCTTCGGCGCCCGGAACACCCTGGTCAGCTGCTGCGCATCAGCGGAGAGTACATCATCATCGTCAGCTGCAGTATCTTCTTCCGCTGCAGTCGCAGTCTCATTAGAAACGGTGTTTTCGTCCGCACTGTCCGGTTCATCATCGGGGAGCGGGGCTTCCGGCGCGGCGGGGGCGGAAACCTCCGGCGCTTCCGGAACCTCCGGCACTTCTGATTCTTTTCCGTAATCGGAAAATTCGGCCAGAATATCTTCCAGATCGTATTCTCTTCTCAAGTTCTTTATCCTCCCTTCAGCTCTGCCCGCCCATCAGGGCGGTCATCAGAGCGCGGTCGGTAATGATTTTCCAGGCGCCGTCCAGATACTGCAGACGGATTTCCAGATTCACGGTTTCACACAGGGGGTCGGGATCCGAGAGCGTCTGACGCAGGGCCTCTGTGTAGACCGCGTCGGTCAGGCTGCTGCGGTAGCCGCCGGTCTCATCGTAAACATCGCTGTTCGGCAGTTCTGACACCATTTCCTGCAGCACCTGATCCACCCTGGCCGTGACTGCGGCTTCAACGCGCCGGACATTCAGCGCCCGCAGCTGAACTTTCTGCACAGCGTCTGTGCCGCTGATGCGGGCGTCGCCGTCCGGAGACCAGGAGTAGCTCTGCTTCATAACGGCATAAAGCGCCTGGGCTTCCGGCGTTTCGGGCTGCTGTTCCAGCCCCAGGCTGGAATAGTCGCTCAGGCAGGCATAGGCGATGGGGTAATTCCCAACCCGGACGCTCTCAAAAAACTGTGCTACGGTATCGGCCGGGTTTCCTTCAGGGCGGTTGTGAATGCTGCCGAAGAGCCCGGCATACAGGCAGGCGAATACCGCCAGCGCAGCCATCACTACAGCTGCGATCAGCCAGAACAAACGGATTCTTCCGCTCAAGCTGCTTCCCTCCTGTTTATTCATCCAGTTTCAGCACCGCGAGGAATGCCTCGGTGGGAATCTGCACGGTGCCGAGCTGGCGCATTTTCTTTTTGCCTTCCTTTTGCTTCTCCAGCAGTTTCTTCTTGCGGGTGATATCACCGCCGTAGCACTTGGCCAAAACGTCTTTCCGCAGAGCCTTTACGGTTTCCCGGGCGATGATCTTCCCGCCGATGGCAGCCTGAATCGGAATCTCAAACAACTGGCGGGGAATATTCTCCTTGAGCTTTTCAGCCAGCTTCCGCGCGCGGGGGTAGGCCTTGTCCCGGTGGGCGATGAAGCTCAGGGCGTCCACCTGGTCGCCGTTCAGCAGCATGTCTACCTTCACAAGGTCCGAGGGCTGATAAGAAGAAAACTCATAATCCAGCGAGGCATAGCCTTTCGTACGGGCCTTCAGCGTGTCAAAGAAATCATAGATGATCTCGTTCAGCGGCATCTCATAATGCAGCTCCACCAGCCGGGTATCCAGGTACTGCATGTTTTTATACTCGCCGCGCCGGTCCTGACAGAGCGGCATGATGTTCCCTACAAACTCATTAGGCGTAATGATGGAGACCTTGACGTAGGGTTCATATGCTTCGGCAATGGAGGCGGGCTCCGGGTAGTTGTGGGGGTTGTCCACCATGACAATGCTGCCGTCTGTCTTTTCCACCCGGTAGATAACCGAGGGGAGCGTGGTGACGAGTTCCAGGTTGAATTCGCGCTCAAGCCGCTCCTGAATGATTTCCATGTGAAGCATTCCGAGAAAACCGCAACGGAAGCCGAAGCCCAGCGCCACCGAGCTCTCCGGCTCATAGGAGAGGGAAGCGTCGTTCAGCTTCAGCTTCTCCAGTGCGTCCCTCAGATCGGGGTACTTGGAACCGTCCTCCGTATAAATGCCGCAGTAGACCATGGGCCGCGCCGGCCGGTACCCGGGCAGTGCCTCGGCGGCGGGGCGCTGGGCCTCGGTAACGGTGTCGCCCACGCGGGTATCGGCGACGTTTTTGATGCTGGCAGTAAAGTAACCGACATCCCCTGCACGCAGTTCGGCACAGGGCTCCAGCATGGTGGGTCGGAGATATCCGACTTCCAGCACCTTGTAGCGGGCGCCGGTGGACATCAGAAGCACTTCAGTGTCTTTTGCGATTTTTCCGTCCATGATGCGCAGGAAGACAATCACGCCGCGGTAGTTGTCGTACTGGCTGTCAAAAATCAGCGCCTTAAGCGGAGCCTCCGGGTTGCCGGAGGGGGCGGGGATGCCGCTGACGATGGTTTCCAGGACGGCATCGATGTTAATGCCGGCCTTGGCGCTGATTTCGGGAGCATCCTGCGCGGGAATGCCGATAATCTCTTCAATCTCGTTCTTGACCCGCTGCGGATCGGCTGCGGGCAGATCGATCTTGTTGATCACGGGCAGAATTTCCAGGTT
>CAZBXX010000082.1:0-10501 GCA_964495965.1 uncultured Oscillospiraceae bacterium
TGCCTCAGATTGAAGTTACCTTCGACATTGATGCCAACGGCATCGTGAACGTATCCGCCAAGGATCTGGGAACCGGCAAGGAGCAGCACATTACCATCACTGCCTCTTCCAACATGTCCAAGGAAGACATTGACAAGGCTGTGAAGGAAGCCGAGATGTATGCTGCCGAAGACGCCAAGCGCAAGGAAGAGGTCGATACCCGGAACCAGGGCGACCAGATGGTTTACCAGACCGAAAAGACCATGGAAGAGCTGGGTGACAAGCTCGATGCCGGTGAAAAGGCCGAAGTGGAAAGCAAGCTCGCAGCTCTGAAGCAGGCCCTGACCGGAACGGACACCGCGGCCATCAAGTCCGCCACCGAAGAACTGACTCAGGCCTTCTACAAGCTCTCCGAGAAGCTCTACCAGCAGGCCGGCGGTGCCCAGGGTGCCGGATTTGACCCCAGCCAGGCCGGCAACTATCAGGGCGGCGCAGGCAGCGCGCCGAACGGGCAGGATTACTACGACGCCGACTACACCGTTGTGGATGACGACGATCAGAAGTAACTCGGACTGCACTGAGAACCTCGGCCTCATATGAGACCATGACAGCACGATGAGGCGGGGACTCCTCCCCGCCTCGTCGGTGCGTATCAATCCCCGTATAACTCCATCAATGAACGGAGAACAGCATGGCAGAAAAACGAGATTATTATGAAGTGCTGGGCGTCAGCAAGGATGCCTCAGCCGATGAAATAAAAAAAGCATACCGCAAGATAACCAAGGCCAATCATCCGGATCTGCATCCCGGCGACAAGGCGGCGGAAGAGCGCTTTAAGGAAGCAAACGAGGCCTACGAGGTGCTCTCGGATGAGGAAAAGCGCAAGAAGTACGACCAGTTCGGCCATGCGGCCTTTGATCCGAACGCCGGCTTTGGCGGTGGCGGCTTCGGTGGCTTTGGCGGCGGTTTCGGGGACTTCAGCGACATCTTCTCCAGCTTCGGCGATATCTTCGGTTTCGGCGGAGGCGCTTCTCAGAGCCGGAATCCGAATGCACCCCGGAGAGGGGACAATATCCGCACTCAGCTGAACATCAGCTTTGAGGAGGCCGCTTTCGGCTGCGAGAAGGAACTGAACATCCCCCGCATAGAGCCCTGCTCTGACTGCAACGGCACGGGCTGCGCACCCGGAACCACTCCCGAAGTCTGCCCCGACTGTAAAGGTACCGGACAGGTACGCACCACGCAGCGCACGCCGTTCGGCATGGCGCAGACGATGAGCCCCTGTTCCAAGTGCCGCGGGACGGGCAAGATCATCCACCAGCCCTGCAAGACATGCCGTGGTATGGGCAGTGTCCGGCGCGCCAAGAAGATGACGGTCAAGGTGCCGGCAGGCATTGACGACGGTCAGACCATTTCCCGTCAGGGTTACGGCAATGCCGGGGCAAACGGCGGCCCGGCCGGCGACCTGCTGATCAGCGTCATTGTCCGGCCTCACGCGATCTTTGAGCGTGACGGCACCTCTATCCTTATGGAGCAGGACATCAGCTTTGCCCAGGCAGCGCTTGGAGCTGAGGTGGAAGTTCCCACACTGGACGGCAAGGTCAAGCTCACCATCCCGGAGGGAACGCAGCCCGGTGCGGTGTTCCGCCTGCGCGGAAAGGGTGTGCCTTACCTGCGCGGCAGCGGCAGAGGAGACCAGTTTGTGTCTGTAAATGTCGCGGTGCCGAAGAATCTGACGAATGCGCAGAAGGAAGCTCTTCGTGAGTTTGCCGCAACCATGGGTGAAGAACATGCGCGAGGTGGCGGAATTTTCGGCAAAAAGAAAAAGTAAACAGGCAAACCGTTTCCGGGAATGGAAAAACGGCCAAAAAGATTGCGGAGATGATCCCGATAGGGTTCATCTCCGCAAATTTTGTTGTATGGTATTAAAAGATCCAGTCGGCATAATCGGCAAGATCGGAGTACCAGGTCATGGAGGTGGTGTGCGTAGTACCATCCGTGAAGGTAAGGGTGCGTGTTCGGGCATCGGTCATCCGGTTGTCCGCAACAAACTCGGAACGCACATATACCAGGGTGCCGGAAGCCTGTGTGATTTTGCCATAACTTGCTCCGTTTGCAAGCGACAGAGTGTCATAGGGGAGGATGGCGGTGCGGTCCTCTCCGGCTGTGTTCTGAATTCGGAGATGAAAATCCTCACTGCGCCCGTAATAGACCAGACCGTCCCGGTATGCCGGGCTGGAAAGCACCCAGGCGCTTTCATCCGTCGGCAGATCCTTTTCATCCGGAATGATGCCGATGTTGACCGGCCGGGAAATGTACGCGTCAACATTTTTGGATGTCAGCTGGATGCTTACAAAACGCTCGGCAATGTAGTCTTCCAAATCCCCGGCGCGGAGGAAATTGAGATGCAGCTCCGACGCGCAAAGCTTGTCATAGTTTCCATCTGTGAGAATGTCGAGCACAGTCTTCCCGCGGCTTCCGCGGAGTATCACCTGGGTGAGATCGGTGCTGAGTTCCCAGCTGCCGGTGCCGCTGTCACTGGAATAGGTCCCGTCTTCCTGAATAATAAGCGGTCCGAACCAGGACACAATGGGGCGAAACAGAGGCAGAGCCTCTGAAAGCTCGGACCATTCACCGGTAATGTTCCGGACGACTTCCGTGTAGCGCAGAGCGTGGCGCTCGGCAGCGGCGGCCTCTTCCGCCTCCAGCGCGGCAAGTTCTTCCTCCGTAAGAGGAGTCTCGTCACCATTGGCGGCTTCGGAGCCCGGATCCTCTCCGCGAAGTCCCGGCAGGCGGAAACTCTCCCATTCGGCGATGCGTTCGGAAAGTGATTTGCCGTCCTTTGCGGACTGCGTGTTATCCGGATAGAGTCTGCCCAAATTGTTTCCGCAGCCGGAAAACGTCAAAACCAGCAGCGCTGCAGTCAGCAGTGCTGCTGATGATTTTTGGAGGAGCGGCTTTCTGTTTTTCACGCTTTTTTCCGGAAAACCAGCAGCTTGGAAAAAACGTAATTTCCGATGACAACCAGAACGCCCACAACAACGGTGGAGACAAACACACTGATGCCGAGAACATTTACCATCAGCATGTTCAGCAGCCAGCCCAGGATCCAGGTTGCCGCGCGGGAGCCGACAAAACTGATAAACTCGGACAGAATGCTCGGGTTTTTGCTTTGGAAGACCCATTTCCGGTTCGTCGGATACGCAAAGGCAATACCGGAGACATTTTCAACCACAGACAGTACCGTGTTCTGACCGACGGTCGGCAGTTTGGTGCCGGCATAAAAGATAAAATTCCACAGGAACTTGCATCCCCAGGCAACTACGGTGGTAAGCCCGCCCACGATCAGGTAGACGAGAATCTCACGATGTTTGATGCAGAGGGCTTTGATCTTTTCCATTATCCGCGGTACTCCTCTATGATATATCTTGGACGCCCTTTGATTTCTTCATAAATCCGGGCGATATAGTAGCCGATGATGCCGAGGCTGATCATGATGATGCTGCCGGTGAAGAGCAGCAGGATAATCACCGTTGTGAAACCGCCCAGAGCAGTACCGGCCAGCTTCTGCACCAGGGCAACAATGCCGAACACAATGGAGATGAAAAGCGTAACGAAGCCCAGAATGGTAATCAGGTGCAGCGGTGCGGAGGAGAAGGAGCCTATGTTTGTGATGGCGTACTTGACCAGCGAGCGGGTGGACCACTTGCTTTCGCCTGCAGTGCGTTCCCGCACATCGTAGGTGACTTCCGCTTTTTTAAACCCAACCCAGAAGCTGAGAGCCCGGAAGAAGACGTTGCGCTCAGGCATTGCGTTCAGGGTATCCACAACCTTGCGGTCCAGAAGCTTGAAGTCCGAAGAGGAGGCCATGTCAATACCGGTTGCTTTGCTGATGATACCGTAAAAACTGTTGGCGGCAAAGCGGCGGAATCCGGTCTCCTGACCGCGGTCTTCCTTAATGCCTTCGACCACTTCATAACCCTGTTCCCACAGCCGGTACATTTCGACGATTTTCTCGGGGGGATGCTGCAGATCACAGTCCAGCACCACACAGCAGTCGCCGCGGGACTTTTCCAGACCGGCGAACATGGCAGCCTCCTTGCCGAAGTTGCGGCTGAAGCATATGCCGCAGACACGGGAGTCCCGCTCACGGGCTGCGCAGATTTCCTTCCAGGTGCCGTCCCTGGATCCGTCGTTGACAAACAGGAGTTCAAAGGGGATGACAGCCTTGTCCAGAATGCCGGCGAGAGTTTCCGCGGCGACGGAGATCATTTTTTCTTCGTTATAGGCGGGTAAGATGACAGATAACATATAAGGCTTCTCCTTTTAGAGATTACGGGTAACGGGAATTATCTGGACAGCAGATAGGTGTCGCTGAGCGCGTAACGGTAAAGACGCTCGGAGGCGGAATAATCTGTTTCTTCCAGCAGCTCAGTGAGAACTTCGTCCGCATTGAAACCGCTGCCCCACATGGAGTCAACATCGACATAAACAACGCATTCGTTGTCCGGATTCTCTGAAAGGTATTGCTTCAGTCCTTCGGATTCCGGATCCTCCGTGATATAGACGTTGTCAAACGTCATCAGCTGCAGCATGTCCTGCGTGGGACCGGCATAGTAGCCGGTAATGTAGATGCAGGGCGCATCGGCATGCGCCTGAACCAGAGCATTATACTCCCGGTGCTCATCGTAAATGTAGTCCGGCACCGTCAGCAGCGCTCCCGTTGCCGCCACAACGGAAAAGATCAGAAAGATGCCTTTTGCAGCCAGTTTCCACCGATTGTGACGCAACGCCAGCATCACACAGAAGCCCAGGGCCAGCGTGCAGACGGGCATGATGTTATAGATATAACGCCCCTCCAGAACCGGGGAGATGATGGCCGGGATGAAGACGGTGGGGATCACCGGAATCAGCAGCACCAGAAACAGGAAGTCACCCTTCCGCACCGTAAGCTTTCTGCGCACTGCGGCCCCAACCCCGAGCCAGAGCAGCGATGCCAGAGAGACCGCAACCGTCCACTGCAGCCCTTCACGGATCTGACCAAAGTAATAACGCAGGCGACCCAGCCAGGCAGAATAATTCAGGAGGTTTGCCAGTGCGTCGCTCTGGGGTCCAAGGCGGTTGCCTGTGATGTGGGAAAAAACGGCCGGGAAGCACAAAAGCATCAGCCCGACTGCCGCAAAGGAAAAAAGCGTGAAATAACCCGCGGCCTTCCATTCGCGGCGGAACAGCAACACAAAGACTGCTGCTGCACACAGGAAGAAGGCATAGAACACAAAGTAATACTGCGTGAAGAGACCGAGGAAAATGACACCCGCAACAGCAAGCTCTCTCAGCCGCGATGGGGAGCGAAGTTCTCTGATTACCAGCAGTGCCAGCAGCACGGTCAGAAAGGTAACCAGTACATACATGCGGATCATCAGCATGGTGCTGAGGCCGACACGGCTGAGGCCGTAGAACAGGGAGACCATGGCGGCGATCCAGGGCTCGGAAAAAAGCTCCAGACCCAGCGCATAGAGCAGCACCAGCGTGCCAAGGTAGATAATCAGATCGGGGATGAGACCGATCCACTTGGAAAAATGCCCGGGAACAAGGGAGGAGCAGAAGTTCAGAATCCAGTAGTAGAGTGGGGGATGAACGTCCTGCACCTGGTTATAGTAAACGGATCCGACGTCAAACTTTACCTCGTCCTCTGTGACGGCAAGGTAGTCGAAAAAATCTTCCCGGGTCAGCTTCTGCTCATCTATGCGGTCATGTTCACCGCCCTGTCCGCCGTTGCCAATAAAGGGCATATAGCTGCTGTTCGCAAGGCCATAGGTGTAGATTTCGTCAATGAACATGCCGCTCTTCCACAGACAGAAGTGCAGGCTGACTGCCAGCACGATCAGGAGTGTAAGGAAAAGCGGAAGATGGCGGAAGAGAGGCCTTCCTCTGCGGCCGCGCGCCTTTAAAGAATCCTCCGAGGCTGCGGACGCCGGACCGGCTGCGACAGGCACCGGCCTTTCATCAGGTGGATGTGCCATCTGTCTCCGTCCGGTTCACGATGTCTTCAAAGTCCAGAATGTCGTCACGCAGGGCGGCTTCTGCCCGGGCACCGGAGGAAGCGGCGCCTTCAAAGACCGCTTTGCAGGCTTCCACTTCCGCCTCTTTGGCGGCAATCGAAGTGCGCAGTGCGTCTACCTGCTGAAACAGCGGCACAAAGAAGCCTTCCGGGGCATCCTTTGCCTGTTCATAATAGAGTTTGCCGATCTCTGAAAAGACACGGTCCAGTTCTTTGTGGTCGCGGTTTAAATCCAGAGTGGTTTTGGTGGCTGTACCGAAAGACCTGGCACGCTGCGCACCTTTCTGGTAGACATCCAGCACACCGGTACCGGCAGCGGCATCCTTAACGCGCTCAACGGCATCGGCAACGGTGTCGCTTTCGGCAAATTCCTTTGCCTTCATAAAAAGATTTCCGATGGAGTCGGAAAGCATTTTTCCGGTCTTATTCTGTTCTGCCATCTTCTGGCCTCCTTATTGCGTTCCCGCCGATTCCTCAGCGGGAGCTGCTTGTTTTTCCGGTTCACCGGATACATCTGCTGCTTTTGAAGCCTCATGCAGGCTGTTGTTCCTGCGGTTGAGAAAGAGCAGGGTGGCGGAAACGATCACGAGGAAAATGCTTAACAGCTGGGACACCCGGATACCGGTGCTGCCCAGATACAGGCTGTCGGTTCGCAGGCCTTCAATCCAGCTGCGGCCGAGACCGTACCATAGAAAATAAATGAGAATACACTGCCCGTCGTACCGGCGCTTCCCTTTTTTGGTAAACAGAATCAGAAAGATCAGCCCGCAGAGATTCCACAGGCTTTCATACAAAAAGGTCGGGTGTACGAAAATCTGTGTGCCGTCCGGAGCTGTGAGGCCCATGCGGCAGAAAACATCAGTTTCTGCGCCGAAAGCCTCACGGTTGAAGAAGTTCCCCCAGCGGCCGATGGCCTGGCCGATGAGCACGCCGAAGGAACTGACGTCCAGCATGGCGGGGAAGGAAATCTTTTTCACTTTGCAGAAAACGAAGATTGTCAGCACTCCCGCAAGAATTCCGCCGTAGATGGCAAGACCGCCTTCCCAGACAGCCAGGATTTCACCCGGATGCTGCAGGTAATAGTCTGCCTGAAACAGAACATAATAAAGGCGGGCACCGAGAATGGAGAGCGGAATCAGCCAGATCATCAGATCATAAAAGCTGTCAGCGGAAATGCCGAATTCGGGGGCGCGGTGCGCACAGTAAAGAATGCCCAGTACAAAGCCCAGCGCAATCAGAATTCCGTACAGGTAGATGTTCCGCCCAAAGACCGTAAAGTAAGCCGGCGGGTTAATGCTCCCGCTTCCCAGAAACGGAAAGCTGATGGCGGAAGAGCGCTGAATGGTGGCAAACAGAAGCGGGAAGGACTGAAGAAAAGAAACAGACATCATTACTTACCGGCTTTCACGATCGAGAGGGCAAGCCGCTCTGGGCGCAGCGCTTCGACCAGAAATTCTTCACATTCCCGCTTTTCGATGGAAGCCATGACCGCCGGATAGTCCAGGTAGCAGAATCCGTCAAACTCATCCAGCGCCAGAGAGACACATACATCGTCAAAATCTTCCATTGCCCGCAGCGCGGAGCCGATGCCGGCACGCCGTGTACGCTCAAAGAGCGCCGGATCGATGCCCTCAGAGGCAATACGGGACACTTCTTCACTCAGAGCCTTCAGAATCGCATCGGGGTCCCGGCTTTCACCGCCGAGAAGTACGGTGCCGGCACCGGTGGAAAAATCCGCATCCGCATCAAAGGATCGGTTCAGCATGCCGGCTGCATAGAGACGGTTGTAAAACGGGCTGGAAGGCCCTGCAAGAAGACGCAGGGCCAGCGAGGCAGTAAGCTGCTGGCGGAAAAGCGCGGGACCCTTTCCTGCCGGGAGAAGCTTTGCGCCGATGAGAAACTGAGGGGTGGCGACCGGCATGTTCAGCACGGAACGCTTCCCCACCGGCAGCAGATCCTCCGCATCTCCGAAGAGCACCTCGGGAATCGGTTTCCTTTCTGCCGGAAGCTCCTCTTCAGCAATTCGCAGAACGCGCTCGGGGTCTACATCGCCGGCGACACAGAGCACCATGTTGCCGGGCGTGTAGAAAGCAGAATGACAGGAATAAAGCGTTTCGGCGGTTATTTCAGCGATGCTTTCTACCGTACCGATTACTTTTTCCCGGATGGGGTGATTCCGGTACAGCAGATTCAACATCTGATAATAGTTGGCTGTGCCCGGATTATCCTCACCCATATGGATTTCCTGTCCGATGATGCCCTGCTCCTTCTGTACGGTTTCAGCCGTAAAGTACGGCGTCGAAACAAAATGCAGCAGCATACGTAGGTTTTCTTCAAACAGGCGGGTGCAGTGAAAGTAGTAGCAGGTGACATCGGAAGAAGTAAAGGCGTTGGGGTCGGCACCGTTCTGCGTCAGCAGCGTCAGAGCGTTATCTCCATCCGGAAGGTCGAACATTTTGTGCTCCAGATAGTGCGCCACGCCGGCGGGGGTGTTATATTCTTTCCCGTCCAGAAGATACCTGCGGTAGGTCCCGCCGTAATCGGTGGCAAACACGGCATAAAAGCCCGAGAAGCCCTGCTTCGGCAGAACACGGACGCGAAGCCCGTTTGCGGCAGTTCCGCTGTAGAGGACGTCACCTGTCGAGGGGTATTCTATCTTCTGCATGGTCATGTTTCAGCACCTTCTCCTGTGAATTCCTGCTCAGCAGCGTCAGAGGCATCATTTACCGGATCTGAATCCGTCGTACCGGACGCTTTCAGCAGGAAAATCTGGTCGCATTCAACACTCTGCGCAATGGCCTTGACCCGGTCGGCAGTCACTTCTGTGACCAGCTCAGCCAGCTCCAGCGGACCGTAGTCGGCACCGGCAACGGTCTGCGACAGAAAGAAGCTTTCCAGTGCGCTCTGCGTATCCGGAACCGACCGAAGATCGGAAGCAACCCCGGCCTTTGCGGTTTCCAGCGCATCTTCGGTAATCTCACCCCGCTGCAGCGCTTCCAGCTGGGCAAAGATTTCGCTCTTTGCGGCGTCATAATTCTTTTCCTGAATGCCAGAAGATACCAGCAGCAGCCCTTTCCGGACATCAATCAGAGAACTGGCGTAATAGCAGAGAGAGAGCTTCTCCCGCACATTCAGGAACAGGCGGGAACTGGGACTGCCGCCGAAAAGATCATTGAAGACATACAGGGCGGGAAAGTCCGGATCTTCCATGCATTCACCCAAGCGCCAGCCGATAACCAGGTTCGCCTGATTTACGTCCATCTGTTCTTCCGTGTAACGGGGTTGGGCTTCCAGCGCATTCATACGGATTTCGGTGCCGATATCGGTGTTTACTTCACCTCGCGGCAGAGTGGCCAGCAGCACACGCAGAATCTGACGGACACGGGAAAGCGGAGCGCGCCCGCAGTAAAAGAGCTCGATGGGGGCTTCCTGCAGAAGTGCCTTGTAATGGCGGCTGAGCTTCTTGTAGTTGATGCTGCGGCAGGTTTCCTCATCACCGTAGCGGCTGGTGGCAAAATCCTCGCAGCAGCACATCTCTTCCAGACAGCGCGTGACCGCATAGGAACGTTTGTTGTTGACGCGGGAGGCAATCAGATCCAGAAGATTGTCCCGCTCACTCTCAACATAGGCAGGCAGAAAAAGACCGCCGCGCGTAAGCGGAGAAAGAAGCATTTCAAGCGTCAGCCCGAGCGCATCCTGCAGCACCGACTCACCTTTCGGCAGGAAATCATCCTCAGGAAAACTGGCATAGAAGCCGCTGCATTGAATCTCGCCGATGCGGCGGACAACAGGCTCAATTACCGTGCCGTAGAGTTCTTCAAAACGGGCATTCAGCGCTTCCATATCAGGGCAGCCGGTAGTGCCGCGCCGCAGCACAAAAGGAATCAGTGCGTTCATGGAGGCCGTATCCCGGCTGAGCTGCGACAGCAGATTAACACTGAAGCAGGCAGTCTTGAATTTGTCTTCCCTCAGGTGAGTCAGCCAGACTCCCTGTCGGACTTCAACTCTTGAAAGTTCCATTGGCGGCACTCCTTCCAAACTCCCGCTTCGGGCTTCTGTGCCCCGGTCGGGCAGACAGCTTTGTTCTTCTGATCAAGATCAAGATTAAAATACTATATCATAAATCCTGAAAAAATGGTAGTGAAAGATGTGAGGATCGAATGAAGATTTACAAAAAAGTCAAGCATAAGGCTGCAGGCTTGGGAGGAACAGATCAGAAGAAACAGCTGACAAGAAAAAACACTTGACACTTACCGGCTGCTGCTGTATAATCACCGCGCACTGGAAGGCAGGTTGGAAAAGGGGGCGGGGACATGCCGGAAGAGCGCCTTCAGCGCAGCATGCTGCTGGACTTTTACGGTGAGATGCTGACAGCCCGTCAGAGGGAATGTTACGAACTTCATTTCAATGAAGATCTCTCTCTTTCTGAGATTGCCGAACAGTGCGGGATCAGCCGCCAGG
>CAZBXX010000083.1:0-10490 GCA_964495965.1 uncultured Oscillospiraceae bacterium
CGGGACTATCTGGTTCCTGCCCGCAAGCACCCCGGCAAGTTCTATGCCCTGCCGCAGGCGCCGCAGCAGTTTAAGCAATTGCTGATGACCTCCGGTTTTGACCGTTACTTCCAGATCGCCCCGTGCTTCCGTGACGAGGATGCCCGCGGTGACCGCAGCCCCGGAGAATTTTACCAGCTGGATATGGAAATGGCCTTCGCCGATCAGGAGGATGTATTCGCCATCCTGGAAGATGTTTTCCCTCCGATTTTCGCCAAATACGGGAAGTATGATATTGCCTCCTCCGCACCGTTCCGTCGTATTGCCTTCACCGATGCGCTGGAAACATACGGTACCGACAAGCCGGATCTGCGCATTGACCTGACCTCCTGCGACATCACAGACCTGGTCTGCGACACGGAATTTGCCCCCTTCCGGGACGGAAACATCGTTAAGGCAGTTCCGATTTCAAACTGCGCCCTGACCCGCAAGCAGATTGACAAACTCTGCACCGATGTTGAGGTACAGGCTGGTGCAAAGCCCTACTGGTTCCGCATGGATGAGGCAGGGAACCTTGCCGGCGGTGTGGCCAAGTTCGTGGATCCGCTGAAGGAAGTCCTGTGCCGGAACCTGAACCTGCAGCCGGGTTCTCTTGTGGTCATCGGTGCCGGTAAAAAGGAGCAGGCGCAGAAAACAGCCGGCGTTGCCATTAAAATGTTTGGTGCCGCTGTGCCCGGCCACATGGATAAAGAACGCTATGAATTCTGTTGGATTGTCGATTTCCCGATGTATGAAATCGGTGAGGAATCGGGCGAATTGGAATTCTGTCACAATCCTTTCTCCATGCCCAGCGGCGGGCTTGAGGTGCTTCTGCAGGCGGAACGCGGGGAGATTGACGCGCTCAGTATCACAGCCGATCAGTACGACCTGGTCTGCAACGGGGTGGAACTCTCTTCCGGCGCGGTCCGGAATCATGATCCCGAGATCATGATCAAGGCCTTTGAGATGGTTCGCCTCGGGGAAGAGGATGTCCGCAGAAAGTTCCCTGCCATGTACAATGCTTTCTGTTATGGCGCACCCCCGCATGCCGGCATTGCTCCGGGCATCGACCGTATGGTTATGCTGCTGGCGGGAGAAGAGAGCATCCGCGAGATTATTCCGTTCCCCATGAACAAGAGTGCTCAGGATATTATGATGGGTGCTCCTTCCACGGTCGAGCAGAAGCAGCTGGATGAGCTGCACATTGCCGTGACCTGCGTGCCTGAGGAATAAGCGGAGTATTCTGTACACGCTTGCCTGCTCACAGCTCAAAGACAATCATAAACGATCCCGTCTCCGGAAAATGCCGGAGACGGGATCGTTTATGATTACTTGTTTCATAACGTGGGTTTAGAGTTGCACCGCCGGATTAATATCCTCCAAAGAAATACTGGAAGAACTCCTGCATGGCGTCGTCATCCCAGCCCTGCATATTCTGCTGGCCGTCCTGACCGCCGTACCCATAACCGTTGCCGCTGTTGCCGTCTTCACGCCGGCCGGGGCGCTGGCTCTCCTGCTGGCTCTGATCGGCTTCTTCCGCGGCCGCTGCGGCAGCCTCCTCGTTTTTCAGCGCGGATTCCGTCTTGCTGCCGATCTCAACAGAAAGCTCAATTTCATCGCCCTGCCGGTACACGTGGAAGGTAAGCACATCACCCGGTTCGGTGGCGGAGATGACCTGGACCAGAGTATTAGAATCCTTGATGGTCTTGTCGTCCACCTGAACAATGACATCATTAACCTGCAGACCGGCCAGATCGGCGGGGGCGCCCTCCGTAACATCCATCACAACTGCACCGGATTTCAGCCCGGTCACACTGGCTGTCTCATCGGACAAAGGAGAAACCATGATCCCGATATAAGGCTTGAGCACATAGCCGTTTTCAATAATACTGCTGACAATCCGTTTGACACTGTTGATGGGGATGGCAAATCCGATGTTGTCAATTTCCGCTTCCTGAGAACCGGAGGCTGAGTATTTGGCATTGGTGATCCCGATCACCTCACCGCGGGTGTTGAAGAGCGCGCCGCCGGAGTTGCCGGAGTTAATGGCACAGTCCGTCTGAATGAGGCTCATGCTGCTGCCGGTTTCGGTCTGAATATTGCGGCTGAGGGCACTCACGATGCCGCCGGTCAGGGAGAAGGTGAGTTCGCCGAGAGGGTTGCCGATCGCATAGACTGTTTCTCCCACACGGAGAGTATCAGAATCGCCCAGGGTAACCGGCTTGAGGTTTTCACCGTCGATTTTCAGAACGGCAATGTCGTCGCTTTCGTCATAGCCAATGACGCTTGCCTCATAGGTCTCCTCATCATAGGTGGCAACGGTTACGGTGTCATAGCCGTTGATCACGTGATAATTGGTAAGAATGTAGCCGTCATCGCTGATGATGAAGCCGGAACCTGAGGCCTGATAGGTATAGCCGTAACCGTAGCGGCTGGTGGTGCGGGCGTTGATGGTGATACCGACGGTAGAGCCGACATTCTGCTCATACAGATCAGCCGGGGAGAGTTCTGCGGCGGCACGGGAGCCGGTACCCGCCTTCTGTACCGGAGCAGCGTCTTCTGCGTCGGTCACGTCGGCAGTATAATCCTTGTCGTCAAAGTCGGCATGTGCCTTCATGGAGATTCCGAGCATGACCATGCCGAAGAGCAGGGCGCACAGCAGAATGATTCCGGCGATCTTCTGCCAGAGATGGATGTGAGCGGTTTTCATCTTTCATAGTCCTCTGTTTTTCAGATTCAGTCCCGGTCTGCTTCGGCAGGGCCGGCCTGTTTGATGAGCATATTAAAGCATAAATTCATGAATAAATTTGCTGGGATTTTTGAATAATTTTCCATACAAAATTTGAAGATTTTATGAAGCGCCTGTAATTCTTCCTTGACTTTTCAGCTGTTCCTGTTAACATGAAAGAAAAAACATCTGGAGAACAGAGTATGGTTGCAAACATCCGCAGTCTTGGTGTTACCGGTGTCGGCGGTTATCCGGTCAGCGTTGAGGTGTATATTGCAAGCGGGCTGCCGGCATTTGAAATTGTTGGTCTTCCGGATGCGGCAGTAAAGGAATCGCGGGAGCGCGTGCGTGCTGCTATCAAGAACAACGGGTTCAAATTCCCTGTGAGCCGTATAACAGTCAATCTTGCGCCGGCAGACCTGAAAAAAGCGGGCACCATGTATGATCTTCCCATGCTGATCGGTATTCTGGCGGCAGCGGGAGAAATCCGTCAGCCGGAAGCGGACTGCGCCTTCCTGGGTGAACTCTCTCTGACCGGCGAGCTGCGTCCGGTAACGGGCGCTTTGCCGATGGCGATCGCAGCCGGAAGAGAGGGAATCCGTACACTTTTCGTTCCTGTGGAAAATGCGGCAGAAGCCGCTTTTGCAGAAGGAATCCGGGTCTGCCCGGTTCGTGACCTGCAGCAGATGCTGCGGCACCTGAGGGGCGAGGAGGATATTCAGCCGACACCGGCTCCGGATATGAACCGGAATGTGGACTCACTCCCGGATTTCGCCGATATTAAAGGACAGGAGAATGTCCGCCGCGCGTTTGAAATTGCCGCTGCCGGGGGACATAACATCCTGCTGGTGGGACCGCCGGGGGCGGGGAAATCCATGATGGCAAAGCGTCTGCCGACCATCCTGCCGGATATGAGCCGGGAGGAAATCATTCAGACTACGGAAATCCACTCGGTTGCCGGTCTGACCGGGCAGGATCATCCCATTGTGTCCACCCGGCCGTTCCGTTCACCGCACCACAGTGTCTCTTCCGCAGGGCTTGCCGGCGGTGGTACAATACCCCGGCCGGGTGAAATGAGCCTTGCCCACAACGGCGTCCTGTTTCTGGATGAACTGCCGGAGTTTCGCAGTGATATCCTGGACCTCCTGCGGCAGCCCCTGGAAGACGGACAGGTGACGGTTTCGCGGGCTTCCGGCAGCGTGACGTTTCCGAGCCGTTTTATGCTGATCTGCGCAATGAACCCCTGTAAGTGTGGCTGGTATGGGCATCCTTCCGGGCGCTGCCGCTGCAGCCTGAACGATGTACGCCGGTATCAGAGCAGGGTGTCCGGCCCTCTGTTGGACCGGATAGACATCATTGTGGAAGTGCCTGCGTTGGAGTTCGACGAGCTGCGCCGGAAAGCGCCTTCTGAAAGGTCTGCAGAAATCCGCGTCAGAGTAAATGCCGCCCGTGAAAGGCAGCATGCCCGCTTCCCGGAGGACAGCACCATGTGCAATGCCCATATGTCCTCTCCGGAGCTTCGGCGGTTCTGTGCGCTCAGCCCGGAGTGCGAAGCACTGATGCGTGATGCCTTTGATGCCATGGGGCTGTCTGCCCGCAGCCACGACCGGATCCTCCGGGTGGCCCGCACCATTGCGGATCTTGACAGCGCAGATGAGATCGGCCCTGAGCACCTTGCAGAGGCCATCCAGTATCGCAGCTTTGATCTGTTGGAGCGCTGAGTACCGGCCCAAAAACCGTTTTTATACGCCGCAAACCCGCTGCCGCATTTCCTGAGGCAGCGGGTTTGCGGTGTTTGTGTGCAGGCATTTAACCCTGCATCAGCTTTCGGATGCGGCGGCCAAGCTTTCCGGCAGCCAGATCGTTCAAATCAATGACCGTGATTCCGAGTTCAGCGGCCCGGTTCCGCAGCGGAGTTCCGCCTTTTTCTGCGGTGACAATCGCAGCCCGGGCGATTTGGCCGCCGAAGCGGTCACGCAGAATGGCAAGCTCATTCAGGGCCTCTGTTTTTGCATCACAGGTTTTGCAGCTGATGAAGAGCGGCGTGATACCGCTGGTGCAAAGCACGTCAATCTCGTTGCTCACGTCATTACGGTTCCCGCTGCCTTCCCAGTCAACCACAGCGCTGGTAATCACGTCCTGAAACAGACCGGTATCCAGGCAGACTTTATACACATAGAGTTCCAGTACGCTGCCCACATCACGCAGCCATGAACGGACCTGGCCGTCCAGGAACCGGAAGGAGACCGTCTGCTCCGGCACAATGCACAGTTCCGAAATCAGGCCGATATCCTCAAGCTCTCTTAACAGGTCCTCCGGCGCCGGGATGCGGGAGGCGTGTTCGCCCTTGACCGTGTAGCTTCCGCTTGCCTTCAGCTCGAATGACCCGTCTACCCGCCCGGGCGAGATGCGCTGAATGTAAGTGATGGCTTTAACCCACTGCCGTCTGAACTTCAGATACACCTGAAAGAATGGATCGATTACATCCAGATAGCGGTGAAGAATGCTGTTGTCAACCCGGCCCGCACGCATGGAACCGCCCGCCATCAGGATGCAGTCTTCCACGCTGTAGGAAAGATCGCAGGCTTTTTCCGCGACAAAATCTGCATTGCGGATGCTGTAAAAGCGGTTATTCCTTCTGCTGTAGGTGAAAACCGGCACATTGACTTCTGCGCTGACGAGCCCGGCAGCAAACAGCATGGCATCGGTACCGCCGGTAATATCGATGCAGCAGTCCGGATATTGGGACGTGACCCGGAGGAAGAGTTTTTTGAGCGAATCCGGATCATAAACGGCGGCGCGAAGAAAAATGAGCTCTGTTTTCAGACCCCGGTGCTGAACGTATCTGCGGAGCTTCTGCTGAATCTTCAGATTGCCCGCAATCCGGCCCGGACAGAGATACACCACCCGCCTGGGGCGGAAGATTTCCGCCGCGAGCACGTTTTCCAGCGGGCGCTCATCATAGAGTTCAATCAGTGTTTCCATGCAGGATCTCCTCCTCGTGCTGATACTCCAGATAATACAAAAAAGCCTGTTCCCCGTAGGCGGTCACTTTACGGACATTCCCGTTATACCGGGAAAAGCACAGTTTGAGCTCCTCATTGTCTGCCTGTGTCAGGTCGGTTTTGCCGGTCATCTGAAAGGCTGCATGCAGCAGGTTCAGCGCAGCGCAGGAGAGATTGAACACCTCGTCCCGGTTCAGCCGCGTCCATACCTGTCTGAGGTCATCGGGGCGGAAAGGAAAGAGCTCCCCTGGAGTTCCTGTATAGATGGGAAGCCCCATGCTCTGCGCGAAGAGAATCGCGTCAATCGCCACCTGGGAAAAGATCTGCCCGAAACCCGTGGAACTGTCATACTTCTTCAGCGGATTCCGTGTATGCCGGCCCGGTGCATATTCTGCACCCAGAGAATATCGCAGCCAGTTCAGTCTTACAGCGGCGTCAGCAGCCACGTCCGCAAGATCAATCTGCGGGATTTCCATCAGCAGGATGGCCTTCATGCAGGCAACGGGCAGGTGGTATGAGCTGCAGATATTCCGGATGAGGGTATCCCGATCCTGAATCATTCTCTTCGCTTTTTTCTGGCTGTAGAGTTTCAACATGGCGGACCTCCCATTGCCTTTTTTCGGTTTTCAGCGTTCGGCGTCAGCCTTGCTGCCAGTATAGCACAGAACTCTCAAACTGGCCATAGGGATTTCTGTCATGCAGAAGCCGTTCCTGATCGGTGAGAGGTTCCCTGACATGAGATGATCCCGTTCGTTGTTCAAAAGCTCTTTGTTCCTAAGCTTGACGAACAAGGGGAAAATGAGTACAATAACGCTGCTGGCTGTTCGGAGGCCGTTCCCGCGAGCACCGGACAGCCTCGGTGAAACTCTCTGCGGGGAGGGAGAAAGAACATGGAAGAGATCAAAATCATTGAACTGAAAGAATCCGTTCTGGAAGATAACGACGCCGATGCGCAGGCTTTGCGGGAAGAACTCCGCGGCCGCGGCACCTGTCTCCTGAATCTGATGTCTTCACCCGGCAGCGGGAAGACCACAACCCTGCTTGCGCTGAACAGGGCTTTTGCCGGGCGCCTTCGCTGGGGTGTGATGGAGGCGGACATTGACAGTGCTGTGGATGCGCACACGATGCTGAATGCCGGGGTCCCGACGGTGCAGCTGCATACGGGTGGCATGTGCCACCTGGATGCGGATATGACCCGGCAGGGCATTGCCGCACTGGGGATGGATGACGCCGAGCTCATCGTTCTGGAGAACATCGGGAATCTGGTCTGCCCGGCGGAATTTGATACCGGGGCTGCCATCAATATGACCATCCTCTCCGTCCCGGAGGGGGACGATAAGCCGGCCAAGTATCCCCTGATGTACGAGTGCTGTGACATTCTTGCCGTGAACAAGATCGATACTCTGCCCATCTTCGACTTTGACACAGAACGCCTGGAGCGCTATGCGCGTCGCTGCAATCCGGAGATTCAGATCTTCTATTATTCAGCCAAAACCGGCGAGGGTGTGGATGCGCTGGCCGACGAACTGGTAAAGCGGGTAAAGGAGTGGAATGCAAATTGAGCGAAGTCAGAGTCATTCAGATTAACGAGTCGGTTTTTGCCGAAAACGACCGCACCGCCGAACTCATCCGCCAACGGATGACGGAACAGGGGACCCTGTTTCTGAACATCATGTCCTCTCCGGGAAGCGGCAAAACCACCACCCTGGTGGCGCTCATCAACCGCCTGAAGAACCGCCTTAAGATCGGGGAAATGGACGTTGATATTCAGAGTACGCTTGACGCTCAGCGTGTGGCGGACCTGACGGGCATCCGCAGCCTGCAGATCCACAACGGCGGGCTCTGCCACATTGATGCCGACATGACGGTCCGCGCCCTGCTCGAGTACGATACCGCAGGGCTGGACCTGCTCATTCTGGAAAATATCGGGAATCTGGTCTGCCCGGCGGAGTTTGACACCGGCGCCCATAAGAATGTCACGATTCTCTCGGTCCCGGAAGGGGATGACAAGCCTCTCAAGTATCCGCTGATGTATCAGGTCAGCGATGTCGTGCTCATCAACAAGATTGATGCTCTGCCGTACTTTGACTTTAACCTGGAAAAGGCAATGCAGGCGATCCGGAATCTCAATCCGAACGCAGTTTTCTTCCCGATCAGCGCGAAGACCGGTGAAGGTCTTGACGCAGTCTGTGACTGGGTGTTGGATGAAGTGGCAGCCCTGAAATCCGGAAAGCGGGACTGAACGGCACAGTCATACTATGAAAGCAGGTGCAGCAGATGATCTGCCGTTGAGGCGGATGATCTGCTGCACCGGTATTATCCGGAACCGGTTACAGCTCCAGATAGGTTTTTCCGTTTGCGTTGATGATTGTCGTCTTTCCGTGCTGCAGCACAGCCTTCTGCATCGGCTGATAGCGTCTGTGAACGTGACCGTGAATCAGGTAACGGGGCTCCCAGCGATCCAGCAGGGGAAGAAAAGCCTCAAAGCCCCGGTGAGTCAGATTGTCTTCATCTCCATAACCGTGCACCGGTGCATGGGTCAGTACGATGTCCACACCGCCCGCACGCTGAAGCGAAAACCACAGTCGGCGGATGCGGCGCACCATTTGCCTCTCGGTATACTGATAGGGCCCGTGATTATAGCACTGGCAGCCGCCGAGACCGAGAATACGCAGTCCTTCTACTTTGACCAGCCTGTCGTCCACGCACTCGCATCCCTCAGGAGGCATTCGGTCATAGTCTCCGTCGTGGTTCCCGTGGACATAGAGCAGAGGTCTGTTTGCCATGGTAACCAGAAAGCTGAGATATTCCGCCTTCAGGTCACCGGCCGAAAGGATCAGATCCACACCTTCCGTCTTCTCAGGCCGATAAAAATCCCACAGGCTGCGGTCTTCTTCGTCCGAAATCAGCAGAAGTTTCACAGTCTTTCTCCCCCTGAATCAGGCAGAAGCCGGTCACGGTACAGGCCGAGCACCCGAACGGTTTCCGCATGCTCCGGCCGCAGAGACTCGAAGTCCGGAATGCTCCCGATCACATTATCGCAGAACCAGTTCATCGAGAGAATTTCCTCCGGCGTCAGCGAATGTTCACCGTCGTTGCGCAGTTCGCCAGCCTGGTCGAATATCCGGGTGCGGAAAGGCAGAATGCTTTTGCTCCGGATTCCCTTTTTCAGCATCAGGCCCAGACTCCGGACTCCGTCGGGCAGCAGATCGCTCAGCTGCACGTCCAGCACGCCGCTCGCCATGCCCCACCAGTAGTTAACGGCCTGACCGTCGGAGCTGCTTTTCCAGCTGCCGCTGAAGATGCTCCGCACGATTTTCTCGTAGAGGTTTCCCCAGTCCCAGTAAGGGCTTGCCAGCGGCAGAAGACTCCCGTCCATCAGAATGCGGAACGTGCCCATTTCGAATCTTCTCTGCATCATGCTGCTGGGGCTTGAAATTTCACGGTTGGACACGACCGTCACACCCTGTTCCAGCAGACGCTGCACCGGGTCGCCCGGCAGGCAGGCCCAGTCCAGGATGATTCTGGCATCAGGGTTCGTCATGCGTACGCCGAGCGCAAAGGCGTTGACGCTTGCCGGAGTGCCGAAAACCGGATTGTTTGCCACATAGCCGATGGTGTCGGAGCGGGCCATGGCGCCGGCAATCGCTCCTGTTATGAATTTACATTCATAGGTTCGCCCGTTATACATGCGTACACCGGTATACGGCTGAAAGACGGCACAGGTCAGAAAACGGACGGCCTTGTGCAGTGCAGCTGCCTTGCGACAGGCGCCGACCATCGAAGCGTCTGTCGCAAAAACCACATCTGCTCCCTCTGCAATGGCCTCTTCCAGGACCTCGCTTACGCCGCGGTTGCCGCACACCCAGGTTTGGACAGAAACCAGACTGTCGAGACGCTCAGCGAGGATCTTCCGTCCGTCGTCATGTGCCTGAACCCAGCTGCTCTCCTCCGGCGCACAGGTGTAGAGAAAGGCAATATTCAGGTGCTCCGGCCGGACTGCGCTCCACAGTCTGTTCAGGACACCGGCTTCTTTTTCACTCGGCTCGGTCTGCAGCTCGATTGCCTGCTTTTCTTCCTGAAGAATCACATCAGGCAGCAGCTTTTCCAGCCGTGCCGTGAGATCGGAGAGGGAGAGGTCCCGCAGCTCCCGAAATGGGAAAACCTGAAGCCAGACAAGAAGAAACTCCGCAGCCGTATAGTTGTGATGCTCCTGAGGTAGCTTTTCCAGGGCCTTGCGGAAGTAGGTGAAGCTGGCCGTAAAACTTCTCCGTTCGTCTGCGGACCAGATATGATCCGGTTCAAAACCGAGTGCGGCCTGAAGCTTCGCATAGCAGCCGCGGTGATGAAACTCAATCCCGTATAAACCGGCCAGGGAGTAGAAGTGCATGAACTCGTAATAAAGCTGAATCTCGTGATCTTCGGAATACTGCGGTATAACGCGGGTCACACGTGCCGGAACGGTCGGAGCCAGATAGCTCTTCAGAACACTGCAGCGCTTGTTGCCTTCCAGAACGTAGAACCGTCCGAGATACTCATAACAGTCGATCGGATCCCGGATGCCCTCAGCGCTCAGGTGGGCGGCGCACAGCGAGATCCATTTCTCTGAGAATTCGGTCCCTGTCTCCAGAAGCGGCATGAAGTTTCCTGCCAGGGCCTCCTTCCGCCCGGCGAGCTTGGTACCGACAATCAGATCAGCAGGAACCTCGAGAATACCCAGACTGGCATAACCGGCAACA
>CAZBXX010000084.1:0-10426 GCA_964495965.1 uncultured Oscillospiraceae bacterium
AGCTTTTTGTAAATGTCGCCAGCTATGCCTACGGCTCCGGCGGCGGCAAGGTGCGGATTGAAGTCTCCTTTGAAGAGAATCCGAGTGCGGTGAGGATCCTCTTTGCCGATACCGGCATCCCCTATAATCCGCTGGAAAAGGAAGACCCGGATGTTACGCTGCCTGCTGATAAGCGTGAAATCGGCGGTCTGGGGATTTATATGGTCAAAAAAAGCATGGACGGCATGACCTATGAGCATGCGGACGGGGAAAACCGCACCACAATTTACAAACGTCTGGCCCGTTAACCGGGGCGTAATTCATAAACAGGCAGAACGGAAAAACAGGAACAGAGTCTGAATTTCGAAGGAGAAGAACTATGCTGAACATCGTAAAAACGGAAGACGCAGGCAAAGTGAATATTGCCCTGGAGGGCAGGCTGGACACCACGACCGCGCCGAAGCTGGAAGAAGAGCTGAAGAGCGTCCTGGACGGCGTCAGCGAACTGACCATGGATTTTGAAAAACTGGAGTATATCTCTTCCGCCGGCCTGCGCGTGCTGCTGGCCACGCAGAAGGTGATGAATCAGCAGGGCAAGATGACCATCACACATGTCAGTGACGTGATCCACGAGATCTTTGAAGTCACCGGCTTCGTGGATATCCTCAGCATCGAATAAGCGGGTATCCGGCGGCGCGCGCCGTCGCGCAGCGCTGTCCGGTACCGTGAAGACAATAAGGGCGGACACCATTGAAGAGCATTTTTCTCAGGAATTTTGCATCCACCGTGCTGGTGATGGCCGTCAGTTTTCTGCTGTTGGCGGTCAGTTTTATCGGCATCGGCAGAACCTATCTGATTGAAGATTACCGTCTGGACATGATGAACTGCGCCAGCGAGGTCAGCCGCACGGCTTCTGCCACGGCCCGCTTGGGGTCGCTTTCCGACTGGTCGCTTGGTATGGCCATCAGCACCATTGCCGGCTCAACCGGGAACCATATTTTCATTACCGACGGACAGGGTGTGATCATGACCTGCTCTGACCGCAGGCCTCTTTGCGAGCATCTGGGCAAGCAGGTCCCGGCGGAGGTTGTGGAGCTGCTGGAAACTCGCACCCTGGATGAGTTCACATCTCTGGGCGATCTCTATCCCGAAAAGCGTTATGTCACGGCATGCCAGATTGAGGCTGTTACGGACGGCGAGGTGCTGGGCTACTGTTTTGTCAGCGCGGAGATTGGCACCATGCTTGGCACCTGGACCAACTATCTGACCTGGTCGGTCATTGCGCTTTCGGCGGTTTCCCTGCTCGCGGTTGTGATGGTGCTGGTTTACTCCCGCCGCATGGCCCGGCCTCTGGATGAAATCGCTTCCGCTTCCCGGAAGTTCGCAAGAGGGGACTTTTCCGTGCGCGTGCGGCAGACGCAGGATACCACCGATGAAATGGGCGCCCTGATTGACAGCTTCAACAAAATGGCGGACTCTCTGGAGCAGGCCGAGAACCGCCGCAGCGAGTTTATTGCCAACATCTCGCACGAGCTGCGTACCCCCATGACGACCATTGCCGGCTTTGCCGACGGCATTCTGGACGGCACCATTCCGCCGGAAAGCCAGCGGAAGTATCTCACGTCCATCCGGGATGAGACCAGGCGCCTTTCCCGCCTGGTGCGCGATATGCTGGATGTCTCACGGACCAAAACGCAGGCTGCCGATCTGTCGAAGCGTACGGTATTTGACCTGACGGAACTGGTGCTGCAGACGTTGCTGAGCTTTGAGACCAGGGCCACGCAAAAAAATCTGGATGTGGATCCCCAACTGCCGGAAAGCAACGTCATGGTTTTTGCCGACAAGGATGCCATTACCCGGGTGATCTATAATCTGCTGGACAATGCCGTCAAGTTCGCGCGCGAAGGCAGCTGTCTGGTGGTGCGTCTGTATAAGGATAACGGCAAAGCCTATGTGGCGGTGCGCGATCACGGAGAGGTCATTCCCCCGGACGATCTGCCGTTTATCTTTGACCGCTTCCACAAGTCCGACCGCTCCCGCAGCCTGGACAAGGACGGCGTGGGCCTGGGCCTGTATCTGGTCAAGGCGATTATCAATGCCCACGATGAAGACATTGCCGTGCGCAGCGAAGACGGCATGACGGAATTTGTATTCACACTGCCGCTGGCAGAACCCGGGCGGTAAGGCTGCTAATGGCCATACCGCCGGGCATTTTTATTTTTCAATGAGGCGCATTCATGACAAACAACTGGTATGACACATACGAAGCGGGTGAAACGCAGGACACCCGGAGCTGGTATGCTCCGCTTTCAGCGCCGCATGATCCGCAGGCGCGGGATGATTCCGGCCTGAAGCCGGTCACCGGCGACAGCGCGGCAGGGAAGAAGAGCTCCGGAAGCAGAAAGAAGAAGTCGCGGAATCGGGGGCTGACGCCGGCACGCATTGCGGGGCTGATTATTCTGCTGTTGCTGGTGATTGCCGGAACTTCGATTGCTTTTCGGCACACCGGCTCCGGTGCGGAACCCGGGATATTCTCCGGGGAAGACGGGAAACTGCCCGACGACGCCGAATCGTTCTTCAAGCAGTACTATGAAGCCGTGGAAAATGAGCGGACTGAGGTCTTTGTTCCGCAGGTGGAAACGCGGCCGAACTTCACGATGACGCTTCAGCCCTCCGGCGAACAGGAGCTGACCCTGCAGGAACTGTATGAGCGCTGCGCGCCCACGATTGTCTCCATTTCCGCCTACAAGGACGGCAGCATCGGGTACAGCTGGGGTTCCGGCGTTATCGTTTCCGCAGACGGCCTGATTCTGACAAACTGCCACGTGCTGGAGGACTGCAACCGCGCCGTTGTGACGCTTACCGACGGCGGGGAATATGACGCGCTTCTGGTCGGTGCGGATTCCATCAGCGATGTTGCCCTGCTGAAAATTGAGGCGGATGGCCTCCTGGCTGCTGAAATGGGCGAGAGCAGTGAGCTGAAGGTCGGCGACCGCGTCGCCGCCATCGGCAACCCGTTGGGCGAAGCGTTCCGCAATACCCTGACGGACGGGATCATTTCGGCCATCGAGAGAGGCATGACCTACCACGGCCGCAGCATGACGCTGCTGCAGACCAATACGGCCATTAACGAAGGCAACTCCGGCGGCGCGCTCTTTAATCTGCAGGGCCAGGTGATCGGCATTACGAACATGAAGATGATGTCCAGCTATTCCAGTATCGAGGGCATCGGCTTTGCCATCCCGTCCGCCACGGTCTGCACTGTGGTGAACGCCCTGGTGCGCGACGGCGAGGTAAAAGGCCGCCCCTCCATCGGCATCACCGTCGGCCCGATCCCGGACACGGCAAAGGAACAGTATCAGCTGCCGGACGGCCTTTATGTAACGGAAGTGAGTGAAGGCTCCGATGCGAAGGAAAAGGGGGTCCGGGCCGGCGACGTCATTACCGCTGTAAACGGTACGCCGGTCACCACCACGGCGGAAATCAGCGACATCAAGAACGCCATGCAGGTCGGCGATACGCTGACCCTGACCATCTGGCGCAACGGTGAAACGCTGGAGATCCCTGTGATTCTGGTGGATACCAACGAAATTTACGGCTGATGGAAGTCACGGTCATCCGCAGCCGGCGGAGGACGCTTGCCCTGCAGGTGAAACCCGACGGCACGGTGGAAGTGCGAGCTCCCATGCTGATGCCGAAGACGGAAATCCGGCGCTTTGTTGAAAGCCATCAGGCATGGATTCAGAAGCGGCTGAAGCAGTTTTCCGCGGCAAAAGCGCGGCAGGACGCGGTTGCCCCGCTGACCGAACCGGAACTGAAGCAGCTGATAAAAGCGGCCAGGGAAGATCTGACACGGCGCTGTGAAGTCTGGGCGCCCCGCATCGGCGTCACCTACGGCCGCATCAGCATCCGGCATCAGCGGGGCCGCTGGGGCAGCTGCTCCGCCAAAGGGAATCTGAACTTCAACTGCCTCCTGATGCTGGCGCCGGAATCCGTCCGGGATTATGTGGTCGTGCACGAGCTCTGTCACCGCAGACACCTGAACCATTCTCCGGCCTTCTGGCAGGCGGTGGAGCAGGCTTATCCGCACTGGAAGGAAGCCAAAGCCTGGCTGAAGCAGAACGGTGAAGCGCTGATGCTGCGCAATCCGGGCGCCTGAGCGGAACCTGTGTCAGGCGGTGTAAGGTATAAAGACAGAAAAAAAGCTTCCGGATGCCGGGCGGGCGCAAAGCCGAACCGGCATCCGGAAAGCAGAAAAACCTCATGAATGAAAGCGGGGAATTCCCATGAAGTTCAAAATGGTACATGAAAACTACAACGTGCAGGATCTGCAGCGCTCAATGGATTTCTATGAGAAGGCGCTGGACCTGCATGAGGTGCGCCGCAAGACCGCGGCGGACGGCTCCTTTATTATCGTCTACGTTGCCAACGATGAGGCGGATTTTGAGCTGGAGCTGACCTGGCTTCGAGATCATCCGGAGAAGTATGACATCGGCGAGGAGGAGTTCCATCTCGCCTTCAAGGTGGATGATTTCGCCGCCGCCCATGCGCTGCATGAGGAGATGGGCTGCATCTGCTTTGAAAATCCCTCCATGGGCATCTATTTCATTCAGGACCCCGACGGTTACTGGCTGGAGATCATCCCTCTGAACCGCTGAGGGCCGTCTGCCCGGAATTCCATATCGAAACAGAAAAACAGGGACTGTCTCAAAACTCTCTGTCATTGCGAACCAGTGGTTCCTCATTATGACAGAGTTGATTGTTTTGAGACAGTCCCTGTTTGAAGATGCCCTTTGCCTGCTTTGCTTACTGGCTGATATCTGTAAGCTTCAGCCTGCGGACGCGGCGCAGGGCAACGCTGTTGGTAATGAGCGAGAAGCCAATGGTGATCAGCGCCGCAAACAGGAAGGCTTCCAGCCGCGGCTCGCGGATCATCTGAATATACGGCGTCTCGGTTACCCGCAGAATCCGGTTCCCCATAAAGCCGCCTGCAACCAGACCGGCAGCGGTTCCCAGAATCGTCGTAAACACCAGGTCAAGCGCAAGATACCGGATGCATTCGCCAACGGTAAAGCCGTTAATGCGCATGACCGTGAGCTCTCCGGTTTTACGCTGGATAAAGGTCATGGTAAAGTTCGCCACAATAAAGCACGCCATCAGCCCTGCAATGAACAGCATCAGGTACACCACAAAGTTGAGGGAAGATGTGAACTGCTCGATCATCTTCCGGTCGGCGTTGGCGTCGAGCACGCGGGAAACGCCTTCGATCCCGTCCAGCTTTTTCTGAAGATCAATAACGGAAACCCCGCCGGTTTTGACGTAGAAGCAGTTCTTTTCCGCCTGAGTGCCGAAAGCTTCTTCATAGGCGGCAGGGGTCAGGAAGAAGAGCTGGCCGTAGTAGTTTTCAAACACACCGGCGACCCCAAGCTCATTCCGGATCATCGTGGAATCATAAACAGGCACCGATCCACCGGCGTCAACATGGTAATGTTCCGAAAAACGCCGCGGGATCAGGGCGCCGCTCTCCGGCAGGGTGAGGGGCCTGCCGCTGCGGATATCGGCCAGTTTAAAGAAAGTGTCCAGCTGCCCGTTATCCGCGGTGATCAGCGTCAGCGCACTCATCGTGCCGTCCATCTCATAGGCGGCGGTTTCCCGGCGGAGTACGGTGTGCTGCATGCCGGCTTCGTCCAGAACACGCGCGATCTCGGCCTCGGCGTCCGGATTCGAGGCGGCATTGTAATATACCTCGGCGTCATAGGTCTGGACCCCACCGAACTGCCGGTCCGGAACGCCGCTGATGCCGTAGCGCAGCGTGAAGCCGACCACCATCAGCACACAGCCGCCTGCAATGCTGACAATGGTGACCAGCACACGCGTCCGGTCATTCTTCATATTGCGCAGGATGATCTTCAGGTACAGATTCTTCGCTGCGGAAGAGCGGGAGCCGTGCAGACGGCTCGTATTCTGCGTGGCACCCTGCATCAGGGCGAGCGCGGACTGGCTCAGCAGCTGGGAACAGGCCAGATACACGGCAAGCAGCGAGATCGCAAGCGCTCCCACAACCACGAGGCCGGTTTCCAGCGGCAGGAAGCTGCGCGGCCCGCTGCCGTAGTTCAGGTAGGCCTCGTAGGAATTCAGAAGCGCGCGCTGCATCGGCAGCCACGCAAGCAGTACCCCCAGCCCGACTCCCAGCAGCACCGCCCCGCAGCCGAACAGCAGGTATTTGGCCAGGATTTCGCGCTTAAAGAGGCCCATCGCCTTGTTCACGCCTACCATTTTACGCTGCTGCTCCACCATGCGCGCGATGGTGGCATAGATCACCAGCGCCCCGACCACCAGGAAGATCGTGGAGAACGACATGCTCAGGGAGGCAAGCTTGTTCGCGTTGGCTTCCCCGTAGACAAATCCGGGATTTGCCTTGTTGTCGAGCACAAACCAGCGGCATTTTTCAAACTGTTCCAGCCGCTCTTTTGCCTTCCGGAGCTCCTCTTCGGCCTCCCGAATCTTCTGTTCGGCTTCTTCCAGCTGGCGTTCGCCGTCTTCCAGTTTCCGTCTTCCGTTCTGAATCCGGGTCAGAGCGTCCAGATACTCTTCTCCGGCGTAATAATAGTTGTTACGGGCCAGTTCGTAGGCGTCAATGCCGGTGCGTGCCAGCTCCAGCTTTTCACGGAGATCCCGGATGCCGTACTTGATTTCGGCGTCTTCTTCCAGTTCCTCCAGCTTTCTCAGCACATCCGCCACGCTCATCTTCTGCAGATCAACGCCCGCCTTCTTAAGCTCGTCAATTGTCTCCTGGGGGAGTATGCCGGCGGCCCCTATGCGGTCCAGAAAAGTCGACGCATTATCCAGCACCTTCTGCAAGTCTTTCAGCTGCTCCATCACATTGGGGTCGTCTGAGAGCCGCACGCCCAGTGATTTCAGATAGTCAATAACCTGAAGCAGCCGCTGTTGGGCCTGTGTAAGCTGCCCTGCGACCCGGTCAAGTTCAACCGGCACGGGCTCGAGAGCGGTTTCCGCTGCGCCGAGGTCGCGCCAGCCGTCCGCAATCATCTTCCGCGCTTCCTCAATCTCCGCCCGCGCGGCCTCAATCTGCGCTTCCGCATCCCGGATCTGCGCCTCAAAGCGGCCGCGAATCTGTGCGGTTCTCAGGGGCGCGCGCTCTTCTCCCAGCGCCTCCAGCGCACTGACCACAGGGCTTACAGCTTCCCGGTAGGTGTCACTGTAGCGGTTTTCCGGCGCGTCTTTGACGCGGATGCGGACCTGCGTGAAGGCGTTTTCAAAACCCTCGCGGTTAAACGCGGCCTCCTGCACCATCACATAGGGGGTGACCGGTACCATGTAGCTCAGGTGATCCGGTGTGTTGAAGATTCCCGTAATCCGGAAAGCGGTCTGCACAAGGGGGTCCATCTCCAGAACCTGGTTGCATTCCAGCTGTATGCTCTGCCCGACCGCAAGCCCGTAGTCGTCCGCAAGTTTTTTCTCTATTGCACATTCTTCCGCAGACTCCGGCAGCCGCCCCTCAACCAGAACCGGGGTGGAGATCTTCTCCGGCACGCTGATTGCCAGGACGCTTTCCGTGCTGTCACCGATCTGCAGGCGGGCATTTGTCTGCCAGACACGTTCAGCCTCTCCCACGCCCGGAACGGCACGGATCGCATCCAGGTCTTCCTCCGTCATCAGCATGGTAGAGGTAATTTCCGCATCCCACAGTCCGTTGTCGTTGAAAAACTGGATGGCATCCTTCTTCAGCGCAGCCGCCGTGTAGGTGATCCCAAGAAATGCGACCGCAGCTAGAAGCCCGATGACCATGATGGAAAGAAAAGCCACCAGTTCCTTCCGAATATTCCGAATCGAATCAAGCAACTGCGTTTTCTTCATCGTTCCGTTTTCCTGTTCCGTTCCGTCCCGGCACGGTTCGCCGCTTTCACTCGCATCCTCATATTCCCCCGCATTTCATTCCAGATTGAATTATACCATGAAGTTCCTGCAGTCTCAAGCAGGTATTTCAGAATTACGGTATTTCAGGATCCCGCAGGCCCGAAACAGGGGAGCGCCGGAAGAGCAGAAAAATTCCCGCCTGAGCGTGAACAATCCGGCGGGAATGCGTTTTTGTGCTGTCGTTCTCACAGATATGTGACGGTTTCCTCCAGCGGCTTCCGGCTGCTGTGATTGGGAAGCGGGCCGGCACCTTCCGCGGCGTAGCCCAGATCCATGATCATCAGCACTTCCTCGTGTTCCGGCAGCCCGAGAACCTCTGCCAGCTGATCCGGATCGAGATAATTGACCCAACAGCTGTCGACGCCCTCATCCGCAGCGGCAAGAATCATGTGGGTGGCGACGATGGTGGCGTCTTCCACGCCGGAATCACGCTTTCCGCCGGGATAGGTAAAGACGTTTTTGCTGTCGAACGCTACGACAAGCACGGTCGGCGCTCCGTAGCGGCAGCGCGTTACGGAGTCAATTTTGGCAAGCGCCTCCTCTGACTGCAGAACATAGATGTGCTGTTCCTGAAGGTTCTTTGCGGTGGGGGCCAGCCTGCCGGCCTGAAGGATGGCTTCCAGCTTTTCCGCTTCCACCTGTCTGCCGGAATACTTTTTGCAGGAATAACGGTTCTTTGCCACTTCTTTGAATTCCATGTCTCTTTCCTCCTTCTTTTTTTGAGTACTCTTTTATAGCTTTATAACATACGTTTCCGTCAGGGCTGTCTTCTCCGGTTCAGTTCCGCTTCGACCCGGTTCAGCGTGTCAAAGAAGCGGAGCGTTGCAATCATCGGCCCGCAGCACAGACAGCCGAGCATGTTCCACCAGAACATGTGCCGCCATGACGTGTACGGTCCCTTCACACCAAGGGCAATTGCCTTTGCTTTCAGCTCTTCGGCGATTCCGGCCATCCAGACCAGCGGATAGATGAACAGCGTCGGGATGCCCAGAAGGTATGCCTTCCAGTATGGCATGATCCGGTGCCCGAGGATTTCTTCCAGCTCGCTCTGCAGGCCGCCGAGCGGCATGTACAGCAGGAAGAAAAGACCTGCCGTAAAGAAATCAATGAAGCCGAGAAGAAATCCCGGCCGCTTTGTATGCCTGAACTCTCTCATGCCGGCGGCGTCTCCAGGTAATTCATACGGAGGATTATACCATACATTGCGGGATCACTCAATACGGTCGGCCGTGACCGGAACCCACACAAACACCAGATCCGCCTCACGCTCGGCCTGATCCTCATGCCAGGTAAAAGTCCCGTCCTCATGGAAGGAGATCGTGCCGGTGCCGTCGTTGTATATGGGCTCCTCACTGCTGATTTCCCCCTCGTCACCATAGACAAGGTTTGCTTTGCCGGCACCGGAATAGCTGATGCTCCGCGTGTCGGGGTCCAGCCGCCCGACGATGATCCATCTTGTCAGCTCCCGGGCGCTGCTGCCCCACTCGATGGTGATCCAGGCCTCATCAGCGCCGAAGCACTCAACGGCAGCATGAGCCCGGTCGCACTGATATTCTCCGACGAAGTTCATCACGGGATTCTGCAAGTCCGGGTCTTCCTCAAACACGGCGATGTATTCCGCACTCTCGTCCAGCAGCAGCGTGATCTGCGGCTCGGTTGAGAAGTCCTCACCGTTCTTTGTCCATTTTACGAAGAGACTGCCCGCCTCCGCTTCGGCTGTAAAGCTGTGCACGGCAGGCTCGGCCAGACCGATATAGGCCGACTGCGCAGGGAACTCCGGATCGATTTCCGGCGCTTCTTCTCCCTCGGCGTATGCGATATGGCCCAGACCCTCTGTGTTGACCGTCACAACAATCGTTGCCTCCGGCACATCCATTGGCGTGAAGTGATAGGTCCCGCCGCCCTCAACTTCAACTCTGAGGCCGTCTTCGCCCTCTTCGGTTATGCTGATGTTAAAAGCTTCCGCATTCTCATCCCAGGCATTCAGGTTTCCGCGAAGCGCCATCCCTTCCTGCTGAATGATCCAGCCGCGCATTTCATCGCCCAGCATCAGGGAGACGGCCCATCCCTCATAGCCTTCCGTATTGGAAAGACCGACGATCAGATGATTCCCGCTCTCGTCTTCAAAAACGCCCTGGCGGGTCCATTCCCTGATCTCGGGTTCCGCGGGCGTTCCTGCGCCGCAGGCTGCCAGTGCCAGCAGCATACAGGCTGTCAGGATCAGGCAAATCAGCTTTTTCATGTTTGCTTCCTCACTGTTGAATATCAGTTTCTGTTTTCAGAACCGTCCCGGTTCACGCCGCCTGATACCAGGAGAAGGAGGACCAGTCCCGCTCCTGATACTGCTGATCGGCCCTGGTGATCCCCTCTGCGTAGATTTGAGTAAAGTCATTTTTCATGGAGACCGGGATATATCCCTTCGCCCGGTAATCCGCGGACTTCGTCTCCCAGTCCTGCCTGCCCCATTCTCTCACGTCATCATCCGCAACGATCATATAGGCCTGCGCCG